>JALYKJ010000248.1 GCA_030774845.1 Verrucomicrobiota bacterium | reverse complement strand
CAAGTAACCGACGGCCTGATGCGACTCGCGACCTTCCTTAACCAGATGCAGATCGATTTCGTCGCCAGCGACAACCGTCGGCCGCAATGCGCGAACAAGATCAGACAGATTGAGCACGGCCACATGCTCCAGCCGCGCGACCTGCGAGAGTGCGTGATCGTTCGTGAGCAAGCGCGCTTTCAATACTTTGGCGATTCGCACCAAACGCGCGTCCGCTCCAAGATCGACATCTTCGCTGGTGCTGTCATGAATCGTCAGCTCCACTTCACGCGAACGTTGGAGTTGATTCAACATTTCCAAACCCCGCCGACCTCGCTCGCGCTTTGTCGGTTCGTGCGAATCGGCCAGCAATTGCAATTCATCCAAAATGAACCGGGGCACGATCAACGAACGGCTGAGGAATCCGGTTGCGCAAAGATCAGCGATGCGGCCGTCAATGATGACGTTGGTATCGACGACGAGCGGCTCGTGCTGGGTTGTTTCGCGGGCGAAGCGCACGTATGGAATGATGAGCGAGAACTCATCCCGGCTGCTCCGTGTCGCCAGCATCATGCCGAGATAACCAAAGACTGCGTAAATGATGAGACGCGCGGCCCATTGCGTGGCTTCCGACTGATACCGCAAGACCTCCGAAGCCATCAGCAAGTTGGCGAAGATCAAACCGAGTAAGAGTCCGAACGTGGCTGACGAAAAAAGGCGCAGTGACACGCCTTTAAGCAGGCGATCGACCAAGACGACCACCAAACCGAGGACCAATCCCAACACCAAGCCAGGCCAAAGATTCCCGACCAGTGCCGAGGAAATGTTTGCGCCAATCACAGCGCAAAAGGTCACGAACAAAACGCGCAACAAGTTAATCGTCAGCAGCGGCGTCATCAGCGTCCTCCGGCTTGTGCGCGCTGTTTAGGCGGCGGCGTAGCGTTGCCGTCGATCTTCGCGGCGGTGTCGCGATAAAACAGGACGCCGTGTGCGCGCAAGTTAGCAACCAGAGCGCGCAGGTCGTTGGCCAGTTCCTGATTAGTGAGCAGCGCGGCGAGCAATCCTTTTCCTTGGGTGGCAGAGCTGATCACTTTTTGCAAATCGTCGGCCGCTTTTTTGGTGGAGTCCATCGCCGAATCCGCTTTATCGACCACGCCACCTAGCTTTTTCGACGATTCGGCAAACGCTCCAGTCGCTTCGTTTAAGTGCGTGATGCTCGACTTAAGGTTCTCGGCGCTTGTTTTGGAAAGCACATCCTCGTTCAGCCGCGTCACAGTAGTGTCGATCTTTTGGACAACGCCACGCAAATCGCCAACAAGCGCACCGCCTTCGCGGGTGAGATCGTCAATGCCGGTCTCACGCGTCCCGTTGATGTAGGCGTTTGCCTGCAAGAAGGTTTTCGGCACGCCGGGTGGCATGGTGACACTGACAAAGCGATCGCCGAGCAAACCGGAACTTCCGACCGTGAATTTACTTCCCTCAGGAATTTTCACGTAATCATAAATCTTGAGCGGAACGGCGACGCCGTTTCCTTCGCGGACGAGGCGAGGACCGCCCGAAACTTTGCCGATGCGCGCGCCCGCGAGCAAAACATCAGAGCCTTTCAACAATCCGCTGGCATCCGTAAAGCGGATGGTGAGCACGTAATAAGTTTTGAAACCTTCCCCCAGCCTGCCGAACTGCACGACGAGCGCGCCCAACATCGCCAGTCCGGCAAAAACAAAGACGCCGACTTTAAATTCCAAACCTCGCTCGTGCCGGTTCATTTGACCTTCAACTCTCCACCCCGAACGCTTTCGGGGTCAACTGTTCGTCCGACCTTCCGAGCAGGAAATCCTGGAGAAGTTGATCGGAAGATTGCCGTAACTCCTCCGGCGTCCCTTGAAAGTAAATGCGGCCTTCGTGCAGGTACGCGATCCGATCGGCGACGTGGAAGGCGTTTTTCATGTCATGCGTGACAACGATGCTGGTGACGCCGAGACGCTGTTGCAATCGACGGATCAATCGATTGATGGAATCGGAAACCACGGGATCGAGTCCGGAAGTCGGTTCGTCATAAAGAATGCACGATGGCTGGCGGATGATTGAGCGCGCGAGACCGACGCGCTTTTTCATGCCGCCGCTCAAATTCACCGGCATTTTTTCTTCCTGCCCTTGCAGTTCCATCACTTCGAGCATCTCGCTTACGCGTTTGCGTAAAACTTTGGGATCGCGCTCGCCCGCTTCGCGCAACGGAAACGCGATGTTTTCCGCGACCGTCATCGAATCGAAAAGCGCGCTGCCCTGAAAAAGAATGCCGACCTTTTGGCGAATGGACGCGAGATGACGTTCGCTCATGTTAATAATGTTCTGGCCTTCGATCCAGATTTCGCCCGCGTTGGGTCGCATCAAACCGATGAGATGTTTGAGCAGGACGCTTTTGCCGCCGCCGCTGCGACCAATAATCGCGAGCGTCTCACCGCGCGCGACATAGAGATCGACTCCGCGCAAAATTTCCTGCGCGCCAATTGTTTTCACCAACCCGTGCACGGCAATCATTGAAGAATTGCCGTCTTCTGGAGAGGCCGCCGTCCCCGGCGGCAGGGAAAACTCTTGTCCAGTAACCGAGGCATTCATGCTCGATCGATCCAGACAATCTCACCCTGATTCGCCCATTCTTCCGCATGGGAAGTTAGCCCCGCTCGGACTGGATTATCCCGCACATAATTCCATTTTTCCGAATAGCTCTCGCTGCTTCGGATCAGATGATCAAAAAATCCACGTTGCCAAAGTCCACCCCTGCCGCCAGAGACGGCGGCAGCTTCAACACGCTTAAGCCCGCGAACCCAGACGCCCAAATTAAAATCATCCGCACCGGTTATAAACAAATGAATATGGTCAGGTATGATGACATAACGGCTCAACACAAATCCTCGTTCTAATCCGCGTCGACCGTACTCGATCACTGCAGAACAGACCGCAGCGTTCGCAAGCGTCTTGCGGCGATCGTTTGTACAAAGTGTTACAAAATACACCGGTGGATCATATTTCTGGAACACTTCTGCCAACCGGGGTGGTTTTCCGAGAGACATGGATATCTTTTTCAGTTGTGCCGCCGAGGACGGCGGCCTCGACAGTTGCTTCGCTCATTGATAGCCCGCGGGGTAAATGATGTTGAGCATCATGGTCAGGAAAAAATTGCTGATCAGAACGGCGAGCGAGGCGTTGACAACCGCTTCGGTCGTGGCGCGACCGACGCCGACCGCGCCCTCGCGCGCGGTCAATCCTTTGTGACAACTGATGAAGACAATGAGAATGCCGAAGCAAAATGCTTTCGACAAACCCATGATGATGTCGCGACTGCGGGTCCAGCGGACCATGTTCGCCATGTAGTAAGTGCCATTCACTTCCAGCAAAAAAATCGCGACGAAATAGCCGACGCCGATGCCGACGGCGATGCATTCGGCCACGAGCAATGGCATCGAGACCATCATCGCGAGCGCGCGCGGTACGACCAGATAATCGGTTGGATAAACGGCGAGCGCGCGTAATGCGTCGATTTGCTCGGTCACTTTCATCGTTCCGATCTCGGCTGACATCGCTGCTCCGACCCGGCCGGTTACCATTAACGCGGTCAAGACGGGTCCCAACTCCCGAAGGATCGCGACCGACACGACCGCACCGACAGCCGAGCCCATCCCGATCTTATGAAATTGGAAATAGGTCTGGGCGGTAAAAACTGCACCGGTGAATCCGCCCGTGATTACGACCACTAATTGCGAAAGCAATCCGATCTCGACAATTTGGTTGAGAAATAATTTCCAGCGCAACCGATGCGTAAAAAGCGAGCGAAACGTATCCGCCGCAAGCATCACGACCTCGCCCAAATACTGAACGAATCGGATGAGTGGTCGTCCCAGCGCGTTGAAGAATCGAGCGAACATTTGCTGTTGTGTTTAGACACCCAGCGGCTGCGTCTTTGTTTTTGGCCGAAACTCTGCCGGAATGGCACCGATGAAATGCGGATCGAGCGCGAGCTTGCGAAAGGTGCCGCGGATTTCGCGAAACGTGGTGGTCGGTTGGTCGAGCTCGAGATAAACCAAGTTGTGATTGCGATCGACTTTGTAACGCAGCCCTGGAATGGCCGAGAGCTGATGATCGAGCTCCAAAATCTTGTCCAAATCGCCCAGACCGGCGGCGTAAACTTCCAGTTCCAGCATGGAAATGAAAGCTTACGAGTGGGAAGAAACGATGCAAAACCATTATCGAATCGGGCGCTTGTAGCCACCGGCCTGTGGCCGGTCTCAGAATCGGATCTACAAACGCCGTGTAGCGCCGTGGCTACAGTTTGCGCAGCGCTCAGAGCTGAGTAGATGTCGATCCTGGAAGATGTCGATCTTGCGAGCAAAACCGGTTTTCTTCGCGGCTGCGCTTCTTTTTTTTGCCGGCTGCCAAACCATGCCAACGGGCATTCAGAATACGAAGATCGCCATGGCTCAACGGATCGCGGCCGAACCGGCGGGCGATTATTACGTCGGGCGGCGTTATTTTAAGCCGGACTTTAAGTTTTGGGGCTACGTGCGGCGACCGAACCAGCCCTGGAGCACGGCGCAGCTCGTCATGCTGAATGAAAAACAAAAACTCGCGCCCGACCGTGCCGCGTTGAAATTCGGCTCGGACAACAATTACGAATACAAGCTTTACGGCAACTTTAGCGGCGACAAAGTCTACGAGCCGGCGAGCAACCGAGTTTATCCGGAATTTATCCTGAAGGGCTACGAAGTGATCTCAACCAATCCGCCGCCGATTTTCAAAACCCAGATTAGCGGCCGGGCCGACGCCGCCCAGACCCGCTACGTGATCGAGAAACCGGAGCCGCAATTTTGAGTCCGAGCCGGACTGGCGGTTCGAACAAAGACAATCTCGCCGAGGAGTTTCTGCGTTATCTCGCGGTCGAACGAAACGCGTCGCCGCGAACACTGAAGGCTTATCGACAAGCGTTGACCGCGTTCCGCGGTAAAAATCAAAAGCCGTGGAAGCAATGTACGCCAGATGATTTTCGAGATTATCTCTTCGCGATCATGAAACGCGGCCAGGCACGTTCTTACGTGCGTTTGCAGTTCTCAGCGTTGCGCGCGTTTTACAAATTCTTGACCGAGCGAAAGAAACTTCGAATTGATCCGTTGCGGCAATTACAACTCCCGAAGGTCGAAAAAAAGCTTCCGCTCGTGCTGACCCGCCAACAAATCGAAGAATTGCTAGCCGCGCCGTTGAAGATCGCGAAGCAACGAGCCGCGCCAGAATGGATGCCGCTGCGCGACGTCGCCGTGATGGAGCTTTTTTACAGCAGCGGGTTGCGATTGAGCGAATTGGCAGCGCTCGACGTGGAAGACGTCGATCTTTACACTGAGTCGGTCCGCGTCTTCGGGAAAGGCCGAAAAGAACGCGTTTGTCCAATCGGCGCGCCCGCGCTGGAAGCGATCTCGAAATATCGCTCTGCCGCGAACGTGCATTCCAGAGCGCTCTTTATTAGTAAATCGCGGCAACGGATTTCGCCGCGTTCGATTTGGTTGATCTTGAAACGCTATTTGCGGCGCACTTCGATTCCGATTTCGATCAGTCCGCACAAACTTCGCCACAGTTTTGCCACGCACATGCTCGATCGTGGCGCGGACCTGCGCAGTGTGCAAGCGTTGCTCGGACACGCCAGTCTTTCCACCACGCAGATCTACACGCACGTAACGGTCGAGCGCTTGAAAAAAGCCTACGCCGAAGCGCATCCGCGCGCCTGAACGCGCTCATTTGAGGAGGTGGTAGGGAAGCGGCCACGCACCCCAAAGTTTATATTCGATCCAAAAAACCGTGTGAAGGAGCGGATAGTATTGGGGAGCCGCGGCCGGGTCCGTCCAAATCCGACCGAGCCCGTGCAATGAACGCAGCTCGGCGGAAGTGATATGAATGTCGTCATCCCAGATCGGTTTTCCATTCCACGCCGGTTGATAAGCCAGCACGGTGACAACGATCAGAATCAGTCCAAACAACCAATTCCGGGACGACATCAATCAGACGACGGACCGGTAGCTCGCGTTCTATTCAGCGATCGGCTCCGCCAGCTTCGCTTTTGTCACGTCCGGTTGGAAAACAAGCTTTCCGTCCTTGGCGGTGACCTGAACCTTGGTGCCAGCCTTGACGTTGCCGCGCAAAATTTCTTCCGCGAGTGGATCTTCCAAAAAGCGCTCGACCGCGCGC
>JALYKJ010000247.1 GCA_030774845.1 Verrucomicrobiota bacterium | reverse complement strand
TGCCACGCCGAAGCTCCGCGAAGGCGGGTTGGCGAAGGCGGGCGCTCGATAAGAAAACTGTGGCATCGGACGGGAAACTAATTCGAAATCCGAAATACGAAAGTGGTCGACGATTAACAAAACACTGGACAATCCGATTTTGCCGATTAGTATCCGCGGCGATTTGAACATGCTGCGAACTGCTGTTGTTCCTGAAGTGATCGCAGGTGTTGTCTCGAAATCCAAATCGGATCTAGAGAACTTCCATTATAGCGCTCGGCCGTTTCTCGCCCACTCAATTGGCCGGTGGTTCACCCACTGAGTCGACGTCGCAGATTAGGAATTTCTATGGCACGAATGATGCAGAGGAGAACAGCAATATGAAAACGTTCGCCCTCGGCGTCCTGCTAACACTTGCGCTCACCGCGCAAGGATTCGCGATCATCCGCCCGCCTTACCCGGCGAAGCCGATGCCACCGTATCACGGTCACTTCATTGTGATCGGTGATGACGCGAAATCGCAGGCCGTCGTTAAACCGCCCAAGTAAGTCGCGAACGTTAGCGCGAATTTGTGCACCGACTTTTCGGTGCTCAGACGGACTTTCTCTCTCTATCAATCGATCTATCTCCCGGTAACGTTGACACATTTGAGTCGCGCGTTACGCTCCACTTCCGTTAACGGCGGGGTAGCCAAGTGGTAAGGCTGCGGTCTGCAAAACCGCTATTCGCGGGTTCGATTCCCGCCCCCGCCTCAAGATCGCGCTCGGATTTTGTAGACAACGGGGCTTTCGCTTCACATGCCGGTTCGATTGATTCGCTCGTCCCCGCGAGCTCACGCTCACGGGCTTTGTCTATGTCGTTCGGCCCCCGCCGGCTCCATTCGCGCCCCGCCTCAATTCATTTCCCGAGAGCCGTGGAGTTCCTAATTGAATGTTGGGCTTTGAACGTTGAGCGTTGGACGTTTTCTGTGTTCCATGACCTCGCGCTCATCCAAACTCTTCGCTGACGCGCAAAAATGCATTCCTGGAGGCGTCAATTCTCCAGTACGCGCGCTCCGCAATGTTGGGGGCGAGCCTTTCTTCGTCCAGCGCGCTGCCGGCGCGAAAATTTGGGACGTCGATGGAAAGGAATATATTGACTATGTTGGGAGTTGGGGTCCCGCGATTCTTGGTCACGCGCCGAAAGTGGTTGTCGATGCTGTGTGCAATGCGGCCGCGCGCGGACTGAGTTTCGGAATTCCAAATCCACTCGAGGCGGAATTGGCCGAACTGATTTGCCACTGGATGCCGTCGATCGAAAAGGTCCGAATGGTTAACAGTGGGACCGAAGCGGCGATGTCATGCATCCGATTGGCGCGCGGATTCACCGGGCGCGACAAAGTCATCAAATTCGACGGCTGCTACCATGGCCACGGAGATTCTCTTTTGGTCAAAGCCGGCAGCGGCGCACTGACTCATGGAAGCCCCGACAGCGCCGGAGTTCCGAAATCGTTTGCCGAGCTCACCATTTCTTTGCCGTTCAACGATGTCGATCTTGTCCGAACAACGTTGAACGAAAACAAAAACGAGATCGCTGCGGTCATCCTGGAGCCGATTCCCGCAAACGCTGGACTTTATTTTCCGAAAGAAAATTTTTTGTCGATCTTGCGCAATGAATGTACGAAACACGGCGCGCTTCTGATTTTCGATGAAGTGATGACCGGCTTCCGGGTTGCGCGCGGCGGCGCCCAGGAAATTTACGGAATCAACCCGGACCTAACCGTGCTGGGCAAGGTGATCGGTGGCGGCCTGCCCGTTGGTGCATTTGGAGGACGCGCCGAAATTATGAATCAGCTTTCACCTGACGGTCCCGTTTATCAGGCAGGGACGCTTTCGGGAAATCCACTGGCGATGGCTGCTGGTCTCGCCCAACTGCGTGAGCTCGAGCGGATCGATGGCTGGGAACTGCTCGAAAAACTCGGCGCGCACTTCGAGCAGCTGGCGCGCGAGGCGATCGCGGACGCAAAGATCGATATCACATTTCACCGCATCGGCTCGATGTTCTGCTTGTTTTTCACGCGCCCGCCGATTGCCGATCTTGCCGGGGCAAAGCGGAGCGATCTGAAAAAGTTCGCGAAGTTTTTCCACGTCTGTTTGGAACGCGGTGTTTATTTCGCGCCATCTCAGTTCGAAACCGGTTTCATTTCGATGGCGCACACGCCGGATGACATCGAAGCCACCGCGAAAGTTGTTCGAGAAGCGCTTCGCTCGGTATGACAGGGCCAACAAACTCCCGCATCCGCGCCGTTTCGAAATTCTTTTTCGAAGGCGATCGCAAGTTCTTCATCAAAGGCGCGACCTACGGCCCATTTAAGCCGGACGCCAGCGGAAACACTTTCGGCCGGCCGGAGCAAGTGGATATCGATCTTCGTATGATGCGCGAGACCGGTTTGAACGTAGTGCGTGTTTATCATCCGCCGCCGGAATGGTTCCTGGAAAAATGTTTCGCTGCCGGGATCCGCGTTTTGATTACGCTGCCGTGGGAAAAGCACATCGAATTTCTGCGCCGGAAGAAAGTGCGCGATGAAATTACACAGATGGTCCGCAACACGGTCCGGAGATATGTCGGTAATCCGGCCGTGTTCGGTTATTTGGTCGGCAACGAGATTGCGAGCACGATGGCGCGCTGGCTCGGAGTGCGACGCGTCACGGAGTTTGTCGAGCATCTCGTCCGGATTGGCCGCGCGATGGATCCCGATGTTCTGTTTTCCTACGCGAGCTATCCGCCGACAGAATATTTACTCCCGCAGAATGTCGATTTTTTCTGTTTCAATGTTTATCTGCACAATCAGCGCGATTTCGAACGTTACCTTTTGCGGCTGCAAAATCTGACTGGCGAGCGCCCGCTCATCTTGGGCGAATTCGGAATGGACACGATTCGCCATTCCCAAGACGAACATGCGGAAATGCTCGGCTGGCACATCGAAAGCGTGGCCAAATGCGGCTTGGCCGGGACGATTTTGTTTTCCTGGACGGACGAATGGTTTACCGGCGGGAACGAAGTGACGGACTGGGCTTTTGGGATCGTTACCCGCGAGCGTCAGCCGAAAAAGGCGTTCTACGCACTGCGGGACAAATTCGGTCAGGACAATTCGACGTTGCCGCATCGCGCCTTGAGCGAGACGCCTTTCGTTTCGGTAATCGTTTGTTCTTATAACGGCGCCCGGACATTGGCTGATTGCCTCAATTCGTTAGGCAAACTCAATTATCCAGACTACGAAGTGATCCTCATTGACGATGGTTCAACCGACAACACCGCGCAGATTGCGGCGCAATTTCCGAACGTCTGTTACATTCATCAGAGCAATCTCGGTTTGAGTCACGCCCGCAATGCCGGGGCGGCCTCGGCCAAGGGCGAACTGTTCGCCTACACCGATTCGGACTGCATGGCCGATCCCGACTGGCTTTATTATTTAGTCGGCACACTCGTGAGCGGCGAATACGCGGGCGTAGGCGGACCGAACGTGAGCCCGCCGGCGCAAAATGCGATTCAGGCGTGCGTGGCCGCTGCGCCCGGAGGACCGAGTCACGTTTTGCTCACCGATACGATCGCCGAACACATTCCCGGTTGTAACATGGCGTTTTATCGCTGGGCCTTCGAACAGGTCGGCGGTTTTGATCCCGAATATCGTAAAGCGGGCGACGATGTTGATTTTTGCTGGCGCCTGCAGCAAGCAGGCTGCGTCATCGCTTTCAGTCCCACCGCGATTGTTTGGCATCATCGACGCTTCACGCTGCGCGCCTTTTTGAAACAGCAGGAAGGTTACGGTGAAGCCGAATCGCTTCTTCGTTTCAAACACCTGATTTTCTTCGGCCCGACCGGGACTGCGAAATGGCGCGGTCAAATCTACGGAGCGCCGCGATTCAGTTGGTTCATCGATCGCCCCGTTATTTATCATGGCGTTTTCGGCGAAGGATTTTTCCAATCAATGTATGCCACGCCGCAATCGGATCTGGCCGCTTATCTCAGCAGCATCGAATGGTTCGCGCTTACGCTTTTCCTTTTTGGCCTTGGAATTTTTCTGCCGACACTGCGCATCGTGCCTTATCTAATGTTTGGCGGCACGTTGACCGTCGCGCTTTCCTACATGGTTCGCGCGCGTATCGAACCAAGGTTTGACACCGTCCCCGCTCGCTTACTCGTGATGTGTCTGGCTTTTTTGCAGCCGCTCGTGCGTGGATTTTCGCGCTACTTCACCTGGCTCCATTTCAAACGGACGCCGAGCAGCGTCATCCGCGCGCATGAACATTTACCGGCCGACGCAAAATCGGGCCGCGGCTTGCGGCGCCGGGTTTTTTGGAGCGACGAGGCACGAGATCGTCATCATTTGCTCGGCGCCATTTTCCAATTGCTCGAAGAAGAAGGCTGGCGTTACTCGGTCGACACTGGTTGGAATGAATGGGACATCCAAATCTACGGTAACTTCTGGTGGAGCATCGCTCTGCAAACGGTGACTGAAGATCACAGCGGCGCAAAACGATTGACCCGGGTCCGGCTGCGCAATCGGCTCGTTACCACAACCGTAATCATCAGTCTCGTCGCGCTGAGCATTGTCATTTACCGACAACTGCACGCTTCGCATCTCGATCTTTGGTCCGTCATTCCGTTTTTGCTCTTTCTTGTTTTCCTTGCGTCATGCGCGCGGGCGTTGAAGTCGCGAGTGGCGGAACTTGTCGATCTTGCTGCCCACCGAGCCGGTTTGCAGCGGATCACTGGTCGCGGCATTATCGTGCCGCCGGTTTTGCCGGTCCAGGCGGTTGAAGCCATGCACCCGGATTCCGCGGCGCGGACATGAAGGTCGTCCGGGTCGTTATTTTTTCCGTCGCGCTCGGGGCCGAGATTCTTTTTGTCGCGGCGCTAAATTTTTTCGATGACTGGACCCTCGAGCGAATGCCGGTGCTTTTTGTCGCCGCGGCATTTCTCAGCGGCGTAGCATATTTAGCGGCTGTTTCGAATTTCACGATCGACATCTCTTTGTCGAAACAAGCCGTTCTGTTTTGGGGCGTCGCGATAATCTTGCGAGTGGTGGCGCTGCCGCTCGTCCCAAGCGACGAACTTTTCCGTTACCAATGGGAAGGCAAAATTCAACGCGCCGGATTCAATCCTTACTTGATCGCGCCGGCCGATTCGAAACTGGATGATCTGCGCCACGATCTTCCGCAGGCCGCTAAAATCAATCATCCCGAACTCCGCGCCGTTGATCCGCCCGGTGCGGAGCTGCTCTTCAAATTTCTCAGCAGCATTACCGACCGGCCACTATTCTACAAAATCATCTTTGCAATCGCCGATCTCCTGGTGGCGGCATTGCTCTTGCGATTGATCGGTGGTGAGAATCGCTACCGCGGGGCGGTTTGGTACGCGTGGAATCCACTTGTCGCCTACACCTTCGCCGGCGCGGCGCACTTCGACAGTCTGATGATTCTCGCGATGGTCGGTGGAATTCTCGCGCTGGTTAGATTGACAATTGAAAAGAAATCGGGAAACAATTGGCTCTTGGCGGTTTTCTCCGCGCTGCTTTTTGGGATTGCGATCTCGCTCAATCTCGCAGCCGCATCGCTTCTTTTACTTTGTGCGGTTGCATTGCGTTGGCGCGCGATTGTTTTAACGATCACGGCGCTCGTCCCGATGCTGTTAAGCGTTCCATTCGGCTTCCCGACGGTTCGAATCTGGGACTCGTTAGGCCAATTCACGCAGCTCTCCCGGCTCAACGATCTCTTTTGGTGGGTGATCGAAGAGACGGTTTGGCCAAATCCGCACCAGCGAAATTTTCATTACTATCCGATCCTGATTGTCTGCGTGATTGCGGTTTCATTCTTGTTCGTTCGCAATTGGAAAAGAGGAATGCTCTGGGCGCTTGGAATCGTGCTCGTGCTTAGCCCGATTTTGCATCCTTGGTACTGCGTTTGGATTTTGCCGCTCGCCGCGTGGCGAAGCGCCTACGCCTGGAATGTTCTCTCGGTCACCCTTTTCTCTTACTACCTGTTTTGGGACGAACGGCTCTTTGGTTTGCCATGGCACGCGGAGCCGTGGATGCGCGGCCTCGTCATCGCGCCGGTCCTGGCCGCTTTAGTTATGCTGGGCGCGCAAAAGAAAGCGACGGTCGCAGCGACTTAACCGCCTCTTCAAAATCATTCGGTAGCGCTGCTTCGAAATTTTTCCATTCGCCGGTGCGCGGATGTTGAAAGCCCAATTTCCAGGCATGAAGCATTTGCCGCGGGAAATCTTTCGCGAATTTCGCGCCGTAAACTTTATCGCCGAGAACCGGATGACCGAGATGATGAAGGTGCACACGGATCTGATGCGTCCGTCCGCTGTGCAATTTGCATTCGACCAAACTGATCTGATCGGACGAACGCACGACGCGATACTCCGTCTTCGCGGCGCGACCGCGCTTGGACCCGATCGACATTCGTTGTCGATGGACCGGGTGACGTCCGATTTTTTCTTCAATGGTCCCCGCGCTTTTCCGCAACTTTCCGGCGACGAGCGCGAGATAAATCTTTTCTACGCTGCGCCCTGCAAACTGCGCCGACAATCCGCGGTGTGCTTCATCGGTTCTTGCGACGACCAGACAACCGCTCGTCTCTTTATCCAGTCGATGGACAATTCCCGGCCTTTCTTTTCCGCCGATTCCGGAAAGCTTCGGAAAGTGATGCAGCAGCGCATTGACCAATGTGTGCTCGCGATGGCCAGCGCCAGGATGAACGACCAGCCCCGCTGGCTTGTTGATTATGATCAGGTCTTCATCTTCATAAAGAACATCGAGGGGAATCGCTTCCGGTTGATTGTCGATCTTTTCCAGAGGCGGCTCGTTCACTTCAATGCGGTCACCGGTGCGCACAAGATCGCGAGGCCGGGCGCTGGCGCCGTTTAGCGTGACGAATTCCTTCCGGATCAATTGCTGAAGACGAGATCGCGAAAATCTCGGCAGCTCGCGCGCCAGAAATTGGTCGAGCCGCAGGCGCGCCGCGTCTTTCGGCACGAGTAACTCGATAGTGATCGATTCTTCTGACATGCCGCCAGTGTCGCTCCCGGTCGACCGTAGCGTTGCTCGGCATATTGTCGATGTTACAATCGCGTCAATGGCGACTGAATCGACCGCGTCGGCACTGCAAACTTGTCCTGCCTGCGGAGCTTCTATCGACACAAGTCGCGCAGAGCCGCTTGCGCGCGTGGAGTGTCCCAACTGCGGCGAAAAAGTGCGGGCCGAGCGCATGTTCGACCATTTCGTGATCGTCGAGACGGTTGGCGTCGGCGGAATGGGCACGGTTTACAAGGCGCGCGACACTTTGCTCGACCGGTTCGTGGCGTTGAAACTTCTGCGCAAGGACCTTGAAGGTGGACTTGATGAGACCGCCCAGTTGCAACAGGAAGCGCGCATGGCCGCGTCGCTCAATCATCCTAACATCGTCCAGGTTTTTTCATCCGGGACTGATCACGGCCAGTTTTATTTGGTAATGGAATTGGTTGAGCACGGAAGTCTCGACGATTTCATCGAGCAGCATACGCGTTTGCCCGAGGAACATGTGTTGGAGGCCGGCATTCAAACCGCTAAAGGTCTGCGCGCGGCACATGCCAAAGGCTTGATTCATCGCGATGTGAAACCGGCCAACATTCTTTTTGCCGACGAACACATGGTCAAGATTGGCGATTTCGGATTGGCCGGGATCGCAGCGGAAGCGCGGGGCGAGATTTGGGGTACGCCTTATTACGTCGCGCCCGAACGATTGAACAATCAGCCGGAAGATTTCCGGAGCGACATCTACAGTCTCGGGGCCACGCTTTTTCACGCGCTCGCTGGCAAGGCGCCGATCGAAGGGGAGACGAATTCGGCAACCGAGTTACGCATATTAAAAAACCAACCGCTTTTGCTCTCGATCGTCTCGCCAGAAGTCTCGCCTGATACCGTGCGGGTTTTGCAGCGAATGATTGCGCCGGAACCGGGGCAGCGCTTTTCGTCTTACGACGAGCTCGTGGCTGAACTCGAGCGCGCCTACAAAAAATTGACTGGGCGAGACGTGATCGATGTGGCGACGGCAAAACGCAAAACGCGGAGGATCATTGCCGTGGCTGCAGCGATTGTGCTGGTTATCGCGCTCGGAGTTTTTGTTTTTATTCGCAACACCCAAAAGCAAATCGCTGTCTTTTCGACCGCAATTCCGATTCCGGAGCTTGAGAAACAGGCGGTCGAGGCACGACACCAACTCGTTCTTAATCACTACAACGTTGCCGGATCGGCTTTCGCTCGCATTGCCACGGAGGCACGAAACCGGCAGCCGCTTTACGATTGGTCGCGTTTGCAACAAGGACTAGCGGCCATGATCGGTCGCGATGACGCGCAGGCGCGCGAGGCGTTTCAAGCCGTGGAAAAAGCAGGCACGAAAGGTTTTGCCAAGAACGATGTCGATCTTGCGAACTTTTTTGTCGCGACTGCCAAAACACTGTTGTCGCCGGGTGTTATTCCCTCAAGTCGGCCTTTAGTCAAAGGC
>JALYKJ010000246.1 GCA_030774845.1 Verrucomicrobiota bacterium | reverse complement strand
GGTTCTTTTCTTTGAACGGAACGCCGAACCGCTCGTAATCCCACACTTCAGTCAGTCGTTTCTTGATTCCGTCGCGCTCCGGAATTGTTTTCAGAAAATCGAACGTGAGTTTGTCCTCGGCTTCGATCCATTTTCGCGACTCGGGCGCGTCCGGATTTTCCAGTGGACGATAAGGATCCGCGACTTTGGTGCCGGAATAATCATCGACCTGATTAGCGCTTGGCGCGGGCGGGTAGTTGAGCTGCGTCGGCGAATCAGCCGCAAAAATGAGCGCGAGCGGCGCAAAGATGAAAAGCGCGAGGAATTTGCGGTCCATAAGTCCGGCGAATATGCCGAGGGAGGAGGGATGAGCATCTCTTATTTTCAGGATTGGCTGGCCGAAAAAAGCATTCGTTCGAACAAACCCAGTCTGATAAGAAACGCGCGCATCGGCCTTCCTGACTTCCTTCGCAATGACGAACCGCTGCCGCCGCAACGCCACCGCCATATCATGGACCTGTGATCGGTCCACCGTCCTGAGTCCGCAGCGAATCAAGCGCGATCGACTGTTTCTTTCACTCACACCTTACTCATGAAATAAAATCCAAGCCCATTGGCATCGCGGTTGCTTTTAGGAGAAACCGCAAGCTAGGAAGTCAACAAAAACGAAACTGAAAATTCCTCAGCTTCAGCAGCGCGGCCATTTACTGGCCGCGCTTTTTTTGCAGAGTGACGCTGCACCCAGTTAGCAGAAGTCTGAAAGCCCGGTGTTTCTTCGACGCAAACCTAAAGTTTTCCCGTTAGTAAAAAAACATCACCCGCCAATCGAACCAAGCGATGCCGCTTGGAAAGCGTGGCTCTGACCTAAGCTTGCTTCCAACCGTTCCCGTCCGGAGTCAATGCGGGAGCGTACTCCGGCGTAAGATCGACATCTTCCGCCGCTTCTTCTTCGGTTTCGCTGACTGGTCGCTCGTGATGCTGTTTCGCAATGAGCATGTAGAGCGAGGGGACGATAAAGAGTGTAAAGATCGTGCCGATGGTCATTCCGCCAACGAGGACGAGACCGATCGAATTTCGCGCGGCTGCGCCGGCGCCCGTGACCAGGGTCAGCGGAAAGTGACCGGCAACTGTCGCAACACTCACCATCATGATGGGCCGCAACCGAATGCGGGCGGCTTGCGCCACGGCTGCGAGCTTGTCCAAACCCTTGCGCTGCAATTCGTTCGCGAACTGCACAATCAGAATTCCGTTTTTGGAAACGAGACCGACGAGCGTAACGAGCCCTACCTGCGAGTAGATATTGAAAGAGGTCGTCCAACCGCCGGTGAAAAAATTTCCGAGCGGCATCTTTAAGAACATGAAGATGCCCGCGCCGAAAAGCGCCAGTGGGACCGAGCCGAAAAGAATGATAAACGGATCGCGAAAGCTGTTGAACTGTGCCGCCAGGACCAGAAAAATCAGGACGATAGCAAGACCGAATACCGCGCCGAATTTGCTGCCTTCAATTCTTAGTTGACGCGAGCCGCCCGTGTAATCGATCACATATCCCGAGGGCAGAACCCTGTGCGCCTCGGTCTCAAGGAATTTTAACGCAGTATCGACCGAAGCCGCCGGAACGCCGCTGATGGTCACGGCATTAAGCTGCTGCATTCGATTGAGCGAACGCGCGACTGTTTTGTGTTGGATCGCCGCAATCGTGCTGAGTGGCACGAGCTGATTGTTCGGGCCCGTGACATAAATGTTCTTCAACTGTTCGGGATTCAACCGATCCACCCGCTTGATTTGTGGGATCACTTTGTAACTCAGGCCTTCCATGTTGAAGCGATTAACAAAATTACCGCCGATGCTGGCGGACAAGTCGGCGCCGACCTGCTGCATATCGAGACCCATCGCTGAAACTTTGTCGTGATCGAAAACGATTTGCGCTTGCGGCTGATCGATCTTGGTATCGATGTCGCCAAACTGAAATACGTGCGCCTGCATCGCTTTCAGGAAGATTTGCGTGGCCAATTCAAGAATGCGTTCCTGGCTCGCGGTAGAAGCGATGACAAAACTGACTGGAAAATTATCACTGCCGGGAAGCGCTTCGGGCATGATCGGAAACATTTGAATGCCGGGGATCGCGCCCAGTTTTTGCTGCACCACCGGCAGGTAATTCTTCGTCGGTGTCTTACGAGTGCCCCAGGGCTTCAAGACCATTCCACCAAACCCGCCGCTCGGCTGTGTGATTTGAAATGTAAAACGCGTATCCGGGATATCCTGGAAAACTTTTCCAGCCGCGTCGGCGTAACGAATCGTATCGTCGATGGTTGCGTTCGCCGGCGCGGTGATGATGCCAAAAATCACTCCCTGATCTTCCTTCGGCGCTAATTCTTTCGTCGCCATTTTCGGAATCGCCGCGAACATGAAAATCGCGAGGAGCGAGATCCCGCCCCAAACCACATAAACGGCGGGCCGCGCGGCCAATGTCCGGTCCAGATGCTCGCCGTACCAGTTTCGGAACCGGTCGAATGTCCGGTTGACCCAGCCACTGAATCCGGCGTCGACATGTTCCTCGCGCAATAAATTCGCCGCCATCATGGGCGAGAGAACGAGCGCTACAACACCGGAAATAAAAACTGCCCCCGCCAGAGTGAGCGCGAATTCGCGAAAGAGCGCGCCGGTCAATCCGCCCTGCAATGCGATCGGAGTGTAGACCGCGGCCAGAGTGATCGTCATCGCGATGATGGGTCCGATCAATTCGCGCGCGCCGACCAGCGCCGCGTTCATTCGCGACATGCCTTCGCGCATGTGACGCTCGACGTTCTCGACCACAACGATTGCGTCATCGACCACCAATCCGACTGAAAGCACGATCGCGAGCAGGGTCAGAAGATTGAGGGTAAAGCCGAACAACTGCATGAGAAACAGCGCGCCGATCAATGAAATCGGAATCGCAACCACCGGCACGATCACGGATCGGAACGATCCAAGGAAAAGGAAGATCACGACCATGACGATGAGCAATGTGTCGATCAAAGTTTTTACGACTTCGTGGATGGCGTCGTTGATGTAGGCGGTCGCGTCGTAAGCCATCTCGGCAGTCATGCCGGTGGGGAGTTCTCTCTTGATCTGTTCCAGTTCCACGCGCACGCGTTTGATCACGTCGACCGAGTTTGCGTTTGGCAGTACCCAGATGCCCATGAAGACAGCCTTTTGGCCGGAAAAGCGCACTTCGGTGTTGTAATCTTCCGCGCCGAGAACGACGTCGGCGATGTCTCCTAATCTAATGAGAGTGCCTTTATCCTGACGGACGACGAGTTGCTTGAATTGGTCTGCGGTGTGCAAATCGGTGTTCGCAGTCAGGTTCACTTGAAGCAACGAACCTTTGGTGCTACCGACGGCCGCGAGATAATTATTCCGAGTCAGCGCGTTGCGGACGTCAGACGGGCTGATGTTCAACGCCGCCATCCGATCGGGTTTCATCCAAACGCGCATGGCAAATGTTCGTCCGCCAAGAATGTCCGCTTTTTGTACGCCGCCGACCGCAGTGAGACGCGGCTGCACGAGCCGGACCAGATAATCGGTCACCTCGTTTGGCTGGAGGATATTAGAGGTGAAGCTGAGATAAGCCGAAGCAAACTGCGAATCGGCCGCTTGGATTGCGATCACCGGAATTTCGGCTTCCGGTGGCAGGTCGCGACGAATCGCATCTACCTTCGAGCTGATGTCCGACAGCGCTTTGTTTGCGTCGTAGTTCAGCTTCAATCGCGCCGTGATTGTCGAAACGCCTTGCTGACTCTGTGATTGGATGTAATCGATTCCGTCCGCAGCCGCGATTGCTCGCTCGAGCGGCGTCGTAATAAATCCGCGGACCAATTCCGCATCTGCTCCGACGTAAACGGTTGTCACCGTGATCGCGGCGATGTCGCTGCGCGGATATTGGCGAACATTGATCGTCTTCATCGCCTGCAATCCCGCGATGAGAATGACGAAGCTGACCACCATCGCCAGCACCGGTCGCTTGATGAAAAGATCGGTGAAAGAGCTCATCTCGGTCTTTTTCTTGTCTGGGGAGCGCACGCGCCTCGCGTG
>JALYKJ010000245.1 GCA_030774845.1 Verrucomicrobiota bacterium | reverse complement strand
GAGCTGCCCGGCAACAAACTGATCGTGCAATTTATTGAAGGCGCTGAGGTGATCGATCGTGCGCTTGGTCGCATACTCGCGCGCCGTTCCGGTTCTCATGAGAAAAGCCCAATCGCTCGATTGCGCGAGCAAAAGTTCGCGGGCTAGCTGTTTGAGAACGCGATCTTGTAGGGCCGGCGCCCCGCCCACCGATCTCTCGTCTGGCAACCGGAGAGGTTGCCCTACAACAGAAAAGTCTCGCGCAAGTTTGCTCATGCGCTGCGCCGTTGCGTGCAAGTGCGGGTAGATCCACGAATTATTTTTGTCGATCCACACTTCGAGATGGCCTTTATCGCCCCAGCTGGATGCTGCCGGCTCAATTGTTTGCTGGGTCGGGTGCGCCGCTAGATATTCGCTCGGCGTCGTTAGGCAAAAATCCTTTTGGTCGAACGCTGCCTTGTGAATGAACAATTCGAGAAAGCGCGGTCCTTCAAACCACCAATGACCAAACAGTTCCGCGTCGAACGGGACAACGACGATTGGATCGACATCGAACGCAGCGAGTTGTCGAAATTGCGCGCGGCGTTGTTCCAGAAAGTGCGCGGCGTGCGCATCAGCGGCTTTTTCAGCCGCGGTCCGATCGTAAAGCTGCTTTTCAACCTTCCGCCCTGTGATGCGGTGATATTTCACGCCGGAAAATTTTCGCACACCGCGCGCGACTGGCCCCAAATGCTCAAGTGGAAGATCGAAACCGACGTCGCGGTAGAATTCGCGATACGCCGGATCGCCCGGATAACCTTCCTCCGCACTCCAAACCTGGCGACTCGAATCGCGATCGCGCGCGAACGCAGCCGGACCTGCCGCTGTGTAGCAGGGTGCATAAATCGCGCGTTGCGGCCGAGGAGTTCCGAACAATAATCCGTGCGCGTCGAGAACAAACCAGCGGACATTCGCTTCCTGCAAAATCGGATCGAGTCCGGGCGCGTAGGCGCACTCGGGCAGCCAACAACCGGCTGGATCGATATGGAAAAGATCGGCATACGCGTCCCGACCAATGAGCACCTGCGCGCGGGCCGCTTCGCACGATTGCTGTTGAATCAGCGGTAACAAACCATGCGTCGCCGCGCAGCCGATGATTTCGAGTGCACCGCCGTCGCGCAATTGCCGAAACGCAGGGAGCAAGTCGCTTTTCCATTCATCAACAAAGAACCGGCGGCTTTCTGAAAATAATTCGAAGTAAAACTGTCCCAACTCTGCGAGTTCTGGCTGGTTGCGGTTTCGCTTTTGCTCACGCAGCGCGAGATCGATCAGAAGATCGAGATGCCGGACGTAACGCTCGCGCAAAAAATCGTCTTGCAACATCGCGCACAGCGTGGGCGTGAGCGACACCGTGAGCTTGAACGGCACGTTGTCGTTCATCAGTCGTTGCATCATTTGCAGCAGCGGGATGTAAGTTTCGGTGATCGCCTCGAAAAGCCAGTCTTCCTCGAGAAAATGCTCGTGCTCCGGATGCCTGACGAACGGCAAGTGCGCGTGAAGGATGAGCGCGAGGTGGTTCACGCTCGATACCGGATACCGGAAAGCGGATACCGGAAAGGAAAATTTGTGCCGGTGAAGCGTTATCCGGTATCGACAATCCGATTTCCGCTCTCGTCAGAGCGTTCGGCAGAAATCCTGGAACCGGTCGAGACCTTTTTTGATGATGTCGATGCTAGTGGCGTAGCTAAACCGGATCGTGCGATCATCGCCAAACGCCGCGCCCGGCACTACCGCCACATTCGCTTTGCTGAGTAAGCGGTCGGCAAAATTTTGCGAGGTCAGCCCAAGCTGGCTGATATTGACCAGCACATAAAACGCGCCCTGCGGTTTCACTGCTGTCACGTTTTGGATTTTGGACAGGCGATCGATCATGTAATTGCGTCGCATATCAAATTCCTCGCGCATGTCGGCGACCGCCTGCTGATCGCCCTTCAACGCGGCGAGCGCGCCCCGCTGCGAGAACGAAGAGGAATTCGCAGTGGTATGGCTTTGAATTGAATCGACTGCCTTCGCCACCGCCTCCGGCGCCGCCAGATAACCGAGTCGCCATCCCGTCATCGCGTACGATTTGCTGAATCCGTTGACGGTGATGGTCAGATCGTAAGCTTCTTTGGAGAGCGACGCGATGCTGACGTGCTTGGCGTCGTCGTAAACAAGCTTCTCGTAAATTTCGTCCGACAAAATGTAAATGTCTTCGCCGCTGGCGACGTCAACAATCGCCTCCAGTTCTTCCCGGGTGTAAACCGAGCCTGTCGGATTGCACGGGCTGTTCATGATCAACATTTTCGTTCGCGGTGTCATCGCGTTTTCAAAATCTTCCGCGCGCATCTTCCAATTATTGCGCTCCATCGTCGGGACGATCACCGGTTCGGCGCCCACGAGCCGCACCATGTCGGGATAACTGACCCAATACGGCGCCGGGATAATTACTTCGTCACCCGGCTGACACGTGGCCAGAATTGCGTTGTAACAGGAATGTTTGGCGCCGTTGCTGACCACCACCTGCCCTGCGCGATACGTCAGTCCGTTGTCGGCCGCCAATTTTTCTGCGATCGCCTGGCGCAACTCGGGAATGCCCGCGCTCGGCGTGTATTTGGTGAAACCGGCCTGCAACGCTTCGATCGCCGCGGCTTTGATGTGCTCTGGCGTATCGAAATCCGGTTCGCCTGCGCCGAAACCGCAAACGTCGATTCCCTCGGCCTTCATCGCCTTCGCTTTGCTGTCGATGGAAAGCGTGAGCGACGGAGTCAGTTGGGCAGCGCGTTCGGAAATTTCCATGTTGATATTGTTCGTTCTAATTCAGGGAGCGCACACTATTGGCG
>JALYKJ010000244.1 GCA_030774845.1 Verrucomicrobiota bacterium | reverse complement strand
TACGTGGTTGGCGATGAAGAGGAGGATCTCGTCCGCGATTCTCGCGACAACGCCTGGGCGATGCCGAAGTCGGTCGTAATCGACGGCGCGTTCGATTGGGGTGATGACAAACGGCCGAACACGCCGTTTTCGGAAACGGTGATTTATGAAATGCACGTGAAAGGATTTACGAAATTGTGGCAAGAGGTGCCGGAACAATTGCGCGGCAGTTACGCCGGAGTCGCGAACGAGCAGGCGATTCGTTATCTAAAAAATCTTGGCGTGACCGCGGTCGAGCTGTTGCCGGTGCACACGCATCTGGACGATAAAGCACTGGTCGATCGCGGCCTAACGAATTACTGGGGCTACAACACGATCGGATTTTTCGCGCCGCACGCGAAGTACTCGAGCGACCGCGAGCCTGGGGCGGAAGTGATCGAATTCAAAGGAATGGTGCGCAATCTACATGCCGCCGGGATCGAAGTGATTCTCGATGTTGTTTACAATCACACCGGCGAAGGAAGTCATCTCGGCCCGACGGTTTGTTTTCGCGGCGTTGATAACGCGGCCTTTTATCGCCTGCTCGCGGACAATCCGCGCCTCTATTTAGATTACACCGGCACCGGCAACACGATCGACACGCTTTGCCCCGGCACGTTGCAAATGGTGATGGACAGTTTGCGTTATTGGGCGGCGGAGATGCGCGTGGATGGTTTCCGATTCGATCTCGCGCCGGCGCTGGCGCGCGATGGCACCGGCTTCAACAAATTCCACGCCTTCTTCAAAATCATTCAACAGGATCCGCTTCTTTCGCAGGTGAAATTAATCGCCGAGCCGTGGGACGTCGGCGATGGCGGCTATCAAGTCGGAAATTTTCCGGTGCCGTTTTCGGAGTGGAACGGAAAATTTCGCGACGCGATGCGCAGTTTTTGGCGCGGCGACGAAGATTTTATCGGCGAAGTGGCGTATCGATTGACGGGCAGCCCCGATCTTTACCAGCACGACGGCCGGCGGCCGGACGCGAGCGTGAACTTCATCACTTCGCACGACGGCTACACCCTCAACGACGTTGTCAGTTACAACGACAAGCACAACGAAGCCAACGGCGACGAAAACCGCGACGGCGACAATCACAATCGTTCCTGGAATTGCGGCGTTGAAGGGCCGACTGACGATCCGAACATCGGCAGTTTGCGTCGGCAGCAGCAGCGGAATTTCTTGACGATGCTCTTTTTGTCGCAAGGCGTGCCGATGCTTTTGGGCGGCGACGAGTCCGGTCGGACGCAGCAGGGGAACAACAACGCCTATTGCCAGGACAACGAGATTAGCTGGCTCAATTGGCAGCGGAACGAAAAAGAGAACCGGTTGTTCGAGTTCACCAGAAAATTAATTCAGTTAAGACGCGAACACGCGGTTTTTCGCCGGCCGAAATTTTTCCAGGGCCGGCGCGTCCGCGGCGGCGAGATCAAAGACGTGATGTGGTTCAATCCTGGCGGCAACGAAATGAGCGACGAAGAATGGAGTTCGCCGTTCGTGCGTTGTCTTGGGATGCTGGTCAGCGGCGACGCCGTTGATCTGGTTAACGAGCACGGTGAACCGATTCGCGACGATACATTCCTGCTCGTGATTAATGCGCATCACGAACCAATCCCGTTCGTGCTTCCGGGCGAGGAACATCTGGAGTGGGAACAGATTCTCGACACGACCAACGAAGATGGCTTTCTTAAGACGCCTAAAAAATTTTCATCCGGTGACGATGTCGATCTTGGCGGACGGGCCGCTTGCTTGTTCAAGCTGAGCCGCGGCGAGCAACCGCGCGCGCGGCATGAGTCGTGGAAAAAACGAGTCATTGCGGTGCCCGCAGCTGTGAGCGCGGAGGAAGAACGCGCCGGCGGTAAAAAATAAAATCGGAATTTTTGCTCAACGCAAGATTGCAACGCGGTGCGATTCTATTATAGAGAATTGAATGAGCGCTTGTTCGTCGCTCCACGACAGCCGTCGTTAGTTTTATGATACCGGCTTCACTCGTCATCGCAGCAGATCGCGGCAGTTTGAAAGCTTATCAGGTGAACGAAACGCCCACTCGCGGTCCGAGTTTGAAATTGATTCAGGCGTTCGATGTCACCGCTGCGCACGGCAGATTGATCGATAAAGTCAGCGACTTGGCCGGACGGTTTCCTGTCACCGAAAGCGCGGGCGCGCACCGCGGAGCGGCTTCCATCGCCGAGAGTAAACTTGAAACCGAGACCGACCGCCGCATTAACAAAGAGCTGGCTGATCAAATCGTCAGAATTGTCAACGAGAGCGGGAAGGAGGGTTGGGCGTTCGCCGCCTCATCCGAAATTCATTCCGCGATTGTCGATCTTCTGCCCGGTCGCGTCCGCAAGCGAATTGTCGAGCACGTGAAATCCGATTTGGTCAAAGTGGAGCCGGCGAAATTACCGAATCATTTTCGTTCGCTTCGTCCGATTTAAGCTCGATATTTTATTATGCAATTGCCCGTCAAGATCACCTACCGCGGCCTGGATAAGTCAGATAAGATCGACAATCTCGTTTTAGATTACGCTTCGCGACTGGAGAAATTTTGCGACCACATCAATCGCTGCGACGTAGCGATCGAGCAACCGAACCACACTCATCACAAAGGTAATCCTTACCGTTGCCGTATCGATGTGACGGTGAGACCGCGGCACGAGCTAGTGTCTGACGAAAAGCAAATGGACAACGGCTCGCACGAGCCGCTCACCAAGGTGATTCACGACGCGTTCAAAACGATGGAACGCCAGTTGCGCCACCTCGTCGAAAAGCAAAGACGCGAGTAATCGCTACCTCAACTCCGCCTTTACGAACATTTCCAGCATCTCTGCCTCGGACGGCGGCTGCAGGATGTTGCGGTCGGCGAACTCGTTCGCTTGCGGATAATTCGTGCCTCGGATCCGTTCGGCGGCTTTCGGTAGATCGTAATCTGTTCGCCGGAGCTGAATATCTTCACCAAGCAGCAGCCAGTCGGCGCCGGGTTCTCGAAATGGCATCCCGACGCTGCCGGCATTGACGACACGAGTCGGGCCGATCATTCGATCGAATTGCATATGGGTATGGCCGCACACAACCACAGCTGCATCGATATTTTTGAAAATGGGTGAGAGCCGCTCTTCCGGCGTGAGCTTCGTAAAAATATCGTTCTCATTTTGCGGCGTGGCATGGCAAAAGAGCAGGTCGCCTAACTCCGGGATGTGAAGGCCAACAGTCTTGGGCCAGCTCGCCACGCTTTGTTTGTAATCCGCGAGCTGCTGCGCGTTCCAGCGGATCACGTCTCGAAACTGAGGTGGAACACGGGGCACTTTCCCGGCCATTTCATCGAGAACGGCAACTTCGCCGTTGCCGTAAATGAATTGAATTGGAAGATCGACCTCGAGTAATCGCGCCAGTGTTTCGCGCGGCATCGGGCCGGGAACGACATCGCCGCCAACCACGATTTGATCGACACCGGCTCGCTGGATTTCCTCCAGTACCGCTTCGAGTGCCGGCAGATTGCCGTGAATGTCGTAAAGCGCAGCGACGCGCATAAGTCATAGTGTTCCGTTCATAACGGAACGGCAAGGGTAGGGGGCGCGGCCAACACTCGACATGACAAAGTGCGACGGTCATAGACCGCCGTTACAGAAAACAAATCGCGAATGCGAGGGCGCATTCGTCAGCACGCGAGGCGCGTGCGCTCCCCAGACGGATTAAGCTGGCGCGCCGCCGAGTGCGCCGGGAAGAGGCGGGGCTTCGGGGCCGATCACGACCTGGCGTGGCGGTTTTTCGGGCGGCATTTTTTCGCCCGAAGTGGGCGTGACGCTTGGCGGCGGATTCAACAGTTTCCCGTGCTTGATCAGTTCTTTAATCTGCAAGCCGTCGAGCGTTTCGTATTCGAGCAACGTCTTGGCGATCGCGTCGAGGTGATCGCGATTCGCAATCAGCGTTTGTTTGGCGGTCTGATAAGCGTCGTCGAGCAAACGCCGCACTTCGCTGTCGATCTC
Organism: Verrucomicrobiota bacterium; assembly: GCA_030774845.1. Taxonomy (GTDB): domain Bacteria; phylum Verrucomicrobiota; class Verrucomicrobiia; order Chthoniobacterales; family UBA10450; genus AV40. The sequence goes on along the minus strand of JALYKJ010000244.1, from coordinate 2,136 downwards.
TTCGGCGGTGGCTTCGCTGTAATCGCGCGCACGCGAAATATCGCGGCCGAGGAAAACGTAATCTTCGTGCTCGCCGTACTCGACCATGCCGAGTTTTTCGCTCATGCCCCATTCGCAAACCATCTTGCGAGCCATGGCGGTGGCCATTTTGATGTCGCCGGCGGCGCCGGTGGTGACGTCGCCGAACACAATTTCTTCCGCGACGCGGCCGCCCATTTTCACGGCCAGACTGGCAAGAAGTTCGTTTTTGCGATTGGTGTACTTATCTTCCTCCGGCAACCACATGGTCGATCCAAGCGACGGGCCGCGCGGAATGATGGTGACTTTGTGGAGCGGCTCGGTGTGCGGAAGCAGCTCGAGCAACAAGGCGTGACCCGCTTCATGATAAGCGGTGTTCGTTTTTTCTTTTTCGCTCAGCGCCATGCTGCGACGTTCCTTGCCCCAACGGACTTTGTCGCGCGCTTCTTCCAATTCAGCGAGTGTGATTCCTTTTAATCCGCGCCGCGCCGCCAGCAAGGCAGCTTCGTTGATAACATTGGCGAGCTCGGCTCCGGAGTATCCGGGCGTACCGCGCGCGACCACGGCAAGATCGACACCTTCCGCGAGTTTCACTTTCTTGGAGTGCACCCGCAAAATTTCTTCGCGTCCTTTCACGTCTGGGAGGTTGACAGTGATTTGGCGATCGAAACGTCCCGGACGCAGCAACGCCGGATCGAGAACGTCGGGGCGATTGGTCGCGGCAATGATGATCACGCCTTCCTGTGTGTCGAATCCGTCCATCTCGACGAGCAACGCATTGAGCGTTTGCTCGCGCTCATCGTGTCCGCCGCCGACGCCGTGACCGCGATGACGGCCGACGGCGTCGATTTCGTCGATGAAAATAATGCAGGGCGCGGATTTCTTACCTTGCTCGAACATGTCGCGCACACGCGAGGCACCGACGCCGACAAACATTTCGACGAAATCGGAACCGCTGATGGAGAAGAACGGAACGTCGGCTTCGCCGGCGATCGCGCGGGCGAGCAAAGTCTTACCGGTCCCTGGCGGTCCGACTAAGAGCACGCCTTTGGGAATGCGGCCGCCGAGTTTTTGAAATTTCTTCGGATCGCGCAGAAACTCGACCAGCTCCTGGACTTCGTCCTTGGCTTCCTCTACGCCGGCGACGTCCTTGAACGTGATTTTGTTTTTGTCACGCGCGAGCATGCGCGCTTTCGATTTCCCGAAATTGAGCGCGCCTTTGCCAGCCATGCGGATCTGCTGACGGAAAAGAAAATAGAGAAGCAGGAGCAAGAGCAGAACAGGCGCAAAGCTCGCGAATACCTGAGTCCACGGATGCGACTCGGAGCGAATGGCCGGTTGAATTCCGGCGGCGGTGAGTTTGTCCTGCAAATTGCTGGTGAAATTTAGATAAATCGTGGTGCTAAACGGCACTTGCGTGTTCTGCTCGCCGCCGGTGCCTTGTCTGACGTATTTGCCGCGCAACTCTTGCGTAGGCTTACCTTCCTCGACGAACAAGGAGAGCGGCGAATTTTTGTCGTTCACAATTTGCTTGTTCTCAAGCAGCTCGAGAAAGCGATTATACGGCACATCTTCGCGCTGCTGGTAGTTCCCGCGCCAGAAGAGCATCGCGAGGGCGAAAAAGCCGAAAGCGACCGCGATTAGGATGACACCGCGCCAATTAAAACTAGGCTCGTTGCCGCGAGGCTTGTTCTCGCGTTGGGAGTTACGGTCGGATTGTGGCATAAGGGGTGCGATTACTCGCGAAGACAGAGGCTACCATGAACATGTGGCTTTGCAAAAAGCAGGGTCCGAGCCGAACGGGCATTTTTTCAGAAAGTGGCCCGCCTTCGCAAGCCTACGGCGCGGCAGGCAGGTGGCAAGTGACCGGTGACGAAACTCTAGTCAAGATCGACAACGTAAAGGTCGCTGCGCCCGCCACGTTGCGGGTGCATTGCTTAACGACGCGATTCCTGTAAAATTTCCTTTTCAAATCGACACATGACTCAATTGGTTTCAACGGTCGCGGAAAAACTGGATCGCGCGGTGCAAAAAGTGACGCCGTTCGCGTATCGCGTGCGGCGCCAGGGCCGGCGCTTGATGCGGCGCGCCTTGCGCAAGCCGCGCAGTGTTTCGGAA
>JALYKJ010000243.1 GCA_030774845.1 Verrucomicrobiota bacterium | reverse complement strand
GGCTACGGATTCAACAAGAGCCACAGCGCGGCTTACGGCGTGATTAGCTACCAGACCGCTTATTTGAAGGCGCATTATCCGGTCGAGTTCATGGCCGGACTGTTGAGCAACGAAATTAACAACACCGATAAAATTTCGGTGTTCGTCGGCGAATGTAAACGGATGGGAATTTCGATTTTGCCGCCGGACATCAACAGGAGCGGTTTGAAATTCACGCCTGAACCGCACGATGGGGGAATGGCGATCCGCTACGGACTGGCGGCGATCAAGAACGTTGGCGAAACCGCGATGGCGATGTCGATCGAGGAACGGGAGCGGGTAGGGGAATACATTTCTCTGGAAGATTTTTGCGGAAGGATCGGAACGCGCATCGCCAATCGCAAAATGTTAGAAAGCTTGGTCAAGGCCGGCGCATTTGATTTTGTCGGACGCGACCGGGCGGAGCTTTTTGCCTGCATCGACGAATCGCTTTCCTGCGCCGCGGCCGCGCAGCGTGACCGAACGGTTGGCCAGGTTTCGTTGTTTGATGAAGAAACTCACGCGGCGACAACTAGAAGGCGCGTCGTAACACCTTGGAGCGATCACGAAAAACTTTCCTACGAGAAAGAATTGCTCGGTTTTTACGTGAGCGGCCATCCGCTCGACGCTTATCTCGATCTTTTCGCGGCGAAAAATTATCAGCCGATCAACTCGTTAGGCGATCTGGACGATCGCTCCCAGTTCAGGATCGGGGGCGCAATTGTGCAGGTGGAAAAGAAGTTCACGCGGAGAGAAGGCAAACCGTTCGCGGTGGTGTGGATCGAAGATCGGACTGGCGCGCTCGAGGTTGTGGTTTGGAACGACGTCTATGTTGTCGTGTCGGAAATTCTTGTTCCCGGTCGAGTTGTGGAGGTTCGGGGAACAATCGACACGCGTGGTGATTCGCTGCGCGCGACGGCGCAGAAAATAAAAGTGCCGAGCGCGAACAAACCAAACGGCGTCTCGAACGGAGATGCCAGCCTCCGCGAGGCTACGGCTCGGCAAGAAAGATCGGCATCTGTCGAAAGTGAGCCGGCGGTACTCCTGCAATTTTCGCCGGCAACGACCACCGAAGAATTGCGCGAAGTGCGCGAACTTCTGGCCGGCTCACCTGGTCAACGCCGCGTGCAACTTCTTTTCGATCGCCCCAGCGGCGAACCGCTTCGGGTCGAGGCCGGCTCAGAATTGCGTGTCGAGCTGACTCGGGATTTGGAGCAGAAATTAATGCGCTGGTTGGTGATCACGAAATCCGAGCGGCGCACTATCCCAATGGATACTGCGGCCTAACGACGCCGTCCGTGTTTGCGGGTGGGAGATGGCGAAGGCTGCGGCCGCGGATGCACGCCGACGTTAAAGATTTCACCAGTCGGTGTTGCGCCCATGCAGAAGCGAAATTCCCGCGTCGATTGACTAGCAATTGTCTCGGTCTCGAGAGCGGCGGTTCCTCCTTCTTTGAATCTCAGCTTCCAGCCGTTGCCGAACAAGTCGCCCCAGAATTCGAACTGTTCGATTGTCGGCGCAAGCGTGACATCGATTGGCACGATTTCGATCCCCAGAACACAGTCGGGAACACTCGTCGTGACATCAAAAATCGGAGCCGCGCTCGAAAATCTCACCACGACATAATTGCTGTCGCGAAAATCAACGTCACCGCGCAGCGAAAGATCGACATCCTTGGTTGCGGCGTTGAGGAATTCGATCGCTGCGTGGTCGCCGCTAAAAATCAGCCGTCCGCTTGCGCGCGTGAGATCGAGCGGCGCATTTTGCAAAACTCCGTTGAGCAGCTGCGCTTCGCCGGTGATGCCTGGATGCTCGAGGTTCTGACTGAGCGAGATCGTTCCGCTCAAGATTCCTTCATTGAAAATTGCCGGATGCAGAAATTGGGGAGCGCTGGCAAGGACGAGCGCGGGAAAATGAATGGTCGCCTCCAGCGGCGACGCGAGGAATGTTTTCCAGTCCTGGCCGATTTTTAATGGAAATTTCGCCGCCAAATCGACTGGACTCGATCCGGGTAAAGTGAAAGCGGCCTGCGTGTCCCAAGAACCCGAAGAGATTTTGGTGTTAAGCTGGACCGGAATGGCCGCTCCATTCGAGCCGGCGCGACCGAACAGAAAATATTCGGATGCGTCGCCGATCTTCGCCTCGATGCTGCCGGAGTAATCGTTCTCGTGCGAGATGTCGATCCTGCCTTGCGCACGAATGAAATCCTTTTTGCGCACGACTTCGAGTTGCTCCAGCTCGAGCGCATCAGCCTTCAGATTTATTTTGGCGGTTAATCGATCGATCTGTCTCTGAAATAGAGACAAGGAATTTCCACTGGCGGTCAGAAATCCGCCGAGCTTGCGCTCGCGGGCATTGAGCGTCCCTTCAATTGCGATCGCGCCCGCGAAATCGCGTGGGCCGGCGCCGAAAAGTTCCGCGAATTGCCCGAGATCGGTAATTTTTCCCAGAATTTGGCCACGGAAATCGGGATTGAGCCAGTCGGCCGATTTCGAAGGGATCGCGCCTTCACCGCTCATGGTCAGCTCGTTTTTGAGCTGTTTGATGTAGAGCTGTTGGAGTTGGATCTGACGGTTGTAGAAAATGGCGCCGAGCATGATCACGTCGGCGGCGCGATTGTGCCAGCTCAAGCCGTTCAGTTCGGTCCAAACAGATGCCGTTCCACCCAATGGATCGCGCGGATCTCCGCGGAACGTGAAATTACAGGCGCGCAGCGAGCCGCCGAGCCGATCGGTGAATCCAAGTGCCTCGGATGTTTGCGCGAGCGAAATGCCGCTGGCGGTGCCGGCGAGATTCCAACTCGAATGTTGCCCGGGCCATTCATTGGAAACGCTCGCGCGAATTTTGCCCCCGAGGACGTCGAGATCAAATTGGAGATCGGCGCGTTCTTTATCGAGCCGCGACAAGTCGACGGTGATGGATTGAAGATCGAGGTCGCGGGCAAGATTCATCCCACCGACGGTAAGACGATCTTCCTGCCATTTAGTCGCGCCGCGCAATTGAGAGAACGTCTGCCGAAACAAAGGCGACGTGATCGCGAGTTCGCCCGCGGAGAAACGTCCGGCCTCAATTTGATTTCCGGAAATCGATGCATTGCGCAGAAGGACGACGGTCGGACCGTTTTCAACTCTCAAATCGAGATGGCCAATGTCAAAATTGGCCGGGAGAAGCGATTGCAATGGCGTCCAATTGAAACGCACCGGCCGCACGCTTTCCGAGTAGTCGCGGCGGATTTTAGCGCGCGCCGTTTTGATCGACAATGTCCGAACACCATCGCCGCGTCCGGTCAGGATTTTTGCAAGACTCGGATGAAGAATCGTCTGGTCGGCGTTGAGCTCGATTTGAGTTGCAGCGCCCGGCTTGCTCGTGACCCGGATGCGCTCGATTGAGACAGGTCGCAGAAAGGGTGCGGAGATTTTGCCGAGCTCAATATTTAAATGCTGACGACGCGCCTGCCAGCCCAACCACAGCCGGAGCCCATTGGAAACAACAAACGGAGCGAAGACGATCGTGCCGAGCACCACTGTGAAAGTGGCGAGCGAGATCAACAACAGACGATTTTTCGGCATCCGCGCCCACTGCTTTAATGGCAAATCCGCTGCAGGCAAAGCAGCTTCGCAAATTATCCTACTGGTTCGTGACCGGCGGTTCCATCCGGGGCGCGTTTGTGAAGACAAGCTTAAGAGTTTGGCGCGCGTGAATTCGTTTGTTCAATTGACGCTGCAGTTCCTGTTCCGCTTCCGCCGGCAAACCTATTTCCATGGCCTGACGGCGCGCCATTTCCGGAAGCTGAGCGAGTTCATTCTGAAGATCTGCACCAGTGATTTTGTTCCAAAGACCATTTTCGAGCGCGAGCACATCCACGTGCTTTTCCTCGACGCCGACAATTTCGGCGTGCGGAAGTTGGATCAAGATTTCGTCAGGACGCACATCAACCGCCACGTCTTGGCGCAAATCGAAGCCCGCTTTGGCGATAAACGTTCCACTTAACTTGATCCGTTTGGAGCTGCCGGCCCAGCTATGCACAAATTCGCGTTTGACCTTCAACTGACGCTCGAGAATTGCCAGCTCGGCAGTGGGTGTCGCTTGATCAACTACAGTCCGATTGTTGATTGTGATCCGCGGTTGCAAATGCGCGATGTCGATGAAAGCCGAACGCAAATCTTTTCCGAGACGTTCCAAGTCTTCAGTCCCCTGACCGATGGTGCGCGCGGGCCAACTTTCCAGGCGCCAGAAAATGAAAATACCGGCGGCGCTCGCGATCAACACCATAAGAGTCAGCGCCAGTGGCCAAGAGACTCGACCGTGCTCTTCTGATTTTAACATTGAACGTTGAGCGTTGGGAGTTTGCTGAAATTATCCCAAAAAAGTACCGCCCCCCACGCCCGATGGGCGTGAAGGGCGGCTGTTCCCCCCAGAAC
>JALYKJ010000242.1 GCA_030774845.1 Verrucomicrobiota bacterium | reverse complement strand
TCCCAAAATCCAAGTTCCTAATTCCAAAATACGTATTGGGGTTTGGATATTGGCATTTGGAATTTGCGAAAGCTGGGTGGTCGACGGGACTCGAACCCGCAACAACCAGAACCACAATCTGGGGCTCTACCATTGAGCTACGACCACCATCGGGATTCAGATTCTAATTTTTAGATTCGCGATTGCAAACGCGCAAAGAAACGACGCGCCCGTGGCACACTCTCCGCTTCTGCTTAGACTGATGCCCATCGTTTGTTTGCAACCCGCGCCCGATTTGGTATCATCCGCGCCCTGCGCTCCATGAAGAAACTCGGGTCGATCCTGCTCGTCGCGTTTGTTTTTGGCCTGGCCGTTCCGGCCTTGCCTGCCCAATCGGACGATCCCAGCGAAACGTTTCTAAAAGCTTACATGACGTCGCAACAGGGCGAGAAACTGGAGCACGAGAACCAATTTAAAGCCGCGCTCGCCAAATATCGGTTCGCCGGCACACTGCTCGAGCAATTGCGGAAGGCCCATCCGGATTGGCAACCCGCCATCGTCGAATATCGCGGCCGGAAAGTGAGCGAAGGTATTCTGCGCGTACAGGACAAAGCCTCCACGCAAGAGACTGCAACCGAGCCGCCGCCGCCCGCGGAGAACGCGGCCGCTGCTCCGCAAGAGCCGCCACCCGCACAAGTCGTCAAAGAAGCCGCGCCGCCGCCCGCCAAACCGGTTCCATCGGGCACACCAAACGAGGTCGCGGTCGGACACGCTACTCGCAAACTGCGCGACCGCGTCGATCAACTCGAAGCTGAATTGCAAAAATCTCGCAGCCAGATGAGCGCGGCTGAAAATGAAAAGCAATCATTGAACAGCCGCCTCGATGAGACGAAATCGAAGCTCGAAAGAGCGCAGGGCGATCTCGACAAAGCGAAGACGGCTGAGCGTCAGGTGCGCGATCAATTAACTCAGGCGCAGACTTCCTTGAAAAAAACTGCCGCGGCCGGTTCGAGCGACAGCAAAGCGCAGGAGGCTCTTAAACCCGAGATCGCTCAGTTAAAGAAAGCGCTCACTACAGCGCAGCAAGGCCGCAGCGCTGCCGAAAAGGAACGGGATGACGCCAACGCCAAAGTCAGCGCTACCGATCAACAGCGCGCATCGGCCGGCAAGGAACGCGATGAGGCGAACGCGCGCGGGGCCGAGGCGGACCAAAAAGTCGCCAGCGCGAACAAGGAACGCGATGACGCGCTCGCCCATTTGAAGGGAATAAAGGAGACCGAGCAGCGCGTGGAAGTGCTCGTTGCTGAAAATTCGGATTTAAAACAGAAACTGGCTGACGCCGAAAAAACTGTGCGTGAAATCAGCGCGGACAAGCCGAAGAAGGAAAAAGAACTCGCTGATGTGAAGAAACAGATCGGCGATCTTCAGCAACAGCTCGCGGCCAGCCAGAAACAAAACCAGAATTACGAGACGACTGTCGCTCAGTTGCGCTCGCAGCTAGACGAAGCGAGCAAGCAGCTCGAGCAGGTCAAACTGGTCGGGGCGACGCCGGACGAAACCGCCAAGCTGACGAAAGAAAACGAAATGTTGCGTAACATCATCGTGCGCGAGCGGCAGGAAGAAGCCCGGCGCGATCAGGCGAAAAAGCTCATGCTCGCGGAGTTCGATAAGCTGCAAATAAAATCGGAAACGTTGACGCAGCAGATCCAGTTGCTCGCCCAACCGATCACCAGGCTTACCACCGATGAGTTGGCTTTGCTCCGGCAGCCGGTCGTTTCGCTTTCCGACGATAATCCCAGCGCGGTCAAAGCCAGTTTCACTTTCGCTAAAAACGCAAAAACGACCGGTTCCGCCACAATCACGGCCCAAAAACCAAACGGCGATCTGATTGCGTCAAACTCGCCCCCGACACAGAGCGGTTACACAGTTCCGAGCATCTTCAAACCGAACGTGCCCGAAGACGTTGTCGATCTTGCCCGGCAGGCCAAGGAAAATTTCGATAAGGGCAAGTATCGTTCGGCTGAAAAACTTTATCAGGAAATCCTGACCAAGACGCCGAACAATCTTTATTCGCTCTCGAATCTCGGGGTCGTCTATTTCCGCACCGGCAAACTTAAAGCCGCCGAGTTGACCTTGAAAAAGGCGGTCGCGCTCTCGCCCAAGGACGAATTCACGCACACAACACTCGGAATCGTGTTTTACCGTCAGGCGAAATTCGACGAGGCGCTGGCGGAGTTGACGAAATCCCTCGGCCTCAATCCAAAGAGCGCGACGGCGCACAACTATCTCGGCATCACCGCGAGTCAGAAAGGCTGGCAGGAAGCAGCCGAAAAAGAATTGCTCGAAGCAATTTCGGAAAATCCGAAATACGCCGACGCGCATTTTAACCTCGCCGTGATTTACGCCACGTCGTCGCCGCCTTCGAAAGAACAGGGTAAGCGTCATTACGTCATGGCCACTTCGCTCGGCGCCGAGCCGGATGCCGCGCTCGAGAAACTACTGCACTGATTGGTCGGGGCGATTGACCTCAATCGCCCGGCTCAACTAACATCGCGGAATGCGAAATCTGCGCGCGTTCGCGATCGCGTGAGACCTTTTCTCACCGCCAACTGGCGATACCTCGCCATGCTCAACTTCGTTGTCGATCCAAAGATCGTTGCGCCGCTCGTTCCGCCTGGAACTGAAATCGATTTCGAAAATGGCGAAACGTTTCTCAGCGTGGTCGGTTTCCTTTTTCTCGACACCCGTCTGCTCGGGCTGCCCATTCCGCTGCATCGCGATTTCGAGGAAGTGAATCTTCGTTTCTACGTGCGAAAGAAATCCGCCGACACCTGGCGGCGCGGTGTTGTCTTCGTGCGCGAGCTCGTCCCAAAGCGCGCGATCGCTACCATCGCGCGGACATTTTACGGCGAGCCATATCTTGCGGTGCCGATGAAACATCAGATCGATCATGTCGATCTCAAGTTGAGTGTGGAATATTCCTGGCGACGCGGCCGCAAATGGGAATCGCTCAAAATGAGCGCAAGCGGCGAACCGCAAACAATTGCCGCCGGGTCACACGCTGAATTCATTACCGAACATTATTGGGGCTACACTCGCGTTCGCGCTGCTTGTAGTGAATATCGCGTCGAGCATCCTCGCTGGAAAATTTGGAACGCCGATCGCTTTGAATTTTCCGCGGACGTGGCCGCGCTTTACGGCGAACAATTCGTCGATCCGCTCAACGCCGCGCCGCGTTCGGCGTTTATCGCGGAAGGTTCTCCGATTACGGTCGAGCGCCGATCGGATGTCGATTGAATCTTCCTCGGCTATTGCAGCATCGCCTTGAGCGCGGCGATGACCTTCGCTTGATGCGTCGCGAGCGCGAAATGGCCCGCGTCCTCGATTTCAACAAACTGCTTTTTCGGCGCGGAGACTTTATCGAAATAAGATTTGGCCAGCGGCGTCGGCGCAAACAGATCGTGCCGGCCTTGAATAACGTAGTAGGGAATTTTGAAGGTTGTTGCCGTCGCGGGCAAATCAGTCGTCACGGAGGTTCCGATCAAAGCGCTGCCCGAAGCCTCCATGCCGTCGCCAATCGGCTTGAGCGTGTCGTCGGTTTCGCCATTGGCTTTCATCAGTCGCAACATGTTGGCAAACCAAGTGGTGTCAGATGGATTCATGTTCTGCCGGAGCGGGCGCGAGAAACCGAAGTATTGGGCGACATTCTTCGGGTCCGGCTTGCCGATTTTCTCGAGCCCGGCCAGCGCGGCGGCATCTCCCTTTTCTTTAAAGCGCTGCTTTAGAAAATCAAACTGGAACTGCACCGTATCGGCCCAGCTCGAGGCCTGGCCGGTTCCGACATAGGCGTCGAACAAATCCGGACGCTTCTGCGCCATTCCCGTCGCGATGATGCTGCCCCAGGAATGACCAAACAAGATCAGTTTCTGTTTTGAAAATTGCTTCCGCAGTTGTTCGGAGAGATCGATTCCGTCAGCGACCAGGTTTTCCAGGGTTACACTAGCGGCGCCATTCTTCGCAAACGTGCGGCCGGCTCCGCGTTCATCCCATTGCACCAAAACGAATTCGCGTTCGTATGGCGTGTAAACCGAGACGTAGGGCGATTGGACATCGCCAGGACCGCCGTGAAGCAGAAGTAAAACAGGCTTGCCGGTATCGTCGCCGCGGATTGTTACCCACTGCTCGATACCGCCGATCTTTAGATATTTCGCCTCTTCAATTCTCTGCCCAGCTAGCTCTGGTGAAACGCAGAAGAACAAAACGGCCAATAGGGTTGGAAATAGCTCACGCGCTCGCACAATGGCCTCCGTTCATGACTTGCCTTTTCCCAAAGACGCCGTTGAACGCCCCTTTTGTTTAAACGTGCCTCAGCGTTTGTTCGCGAGCAATTGCCGCAGCACGAACGGCAGAATCCCGCCGTGCCGGTAGTAATCGATCTCAATTGGCGTATCGATGCGCAATTTGACCGGCACGTAACGCTTCTCACCGTCCTTGTTTTGAATCTCCAGCGTTAGGCGCTGCCCCGGTTGGATCGCGTTGGACAAACCACCGATCGAAAATATTTGCGAGCCATCCAGTCCGAGTGATTGCGCCGTTACGCCGTCGAGAAATTGCAACGGCAACACGCCCATTCCGACAAGGTTCGAGCGATGAATCCGCTCGAAACTCGCGGCCACCACTACTTTCACTCCAAGAAGTTTCGTTCCCTTTGCCGCCCAGTCGCGCGACGAACCCGTGCCGTACTCGGTTCCGGCTAAAATGACGAGCGGCACATTCTCTTTTTGATAACGCGTTGCGGCATCGAAGATCGACATCTGCTCGCCGTCGGGATAATGCTTCGTCACGCCGCCCTCCGTTCCCGGAACCATCAAATTTTTTATGCGCACGTTCGCAAACGTCCCCCGCGTCATAACGAGATCGTTTCCGCGGCGGCTTCCGTAACTGTTGAAATCTTCCGGCTTAATTCCGCGCGAAATCAAATACTGACCTGCTGGTGATGTCGCTTTGATCGCGCCCGCCGGCGAAATGTGATCGGTCGTGACGGAGTCGCCAAAAATCCCGAGCACACGCGCCCCGGTGATGTTGTCGATCTTGCCAACATCCATCGAAAAATTCTGGAAGAACGGCGGCTCATGAATGTAATCGCTCTTTTCATCCCAAACGTAAACGTCGCCTTCACTCGATGGGATCTCATTCCACTTCGGATTTTGACTGGCGAAATCGCGATAGAGTTTGCGGAAAATCTCCGGCTTGAGTGCTGATTGCATTGCGTCGCGCACTTCTTTCAAACTCGGCCAGAGATCGCGCAGAAAAGTTTCCCTGCCGTCTTTATCTTTGCCGATCGGCTCTTTGCTAAGATCGACATCCACCCGTCCGGCCAGCGCGAACGCGACCACCAACGGCGGCGACATGAGAAAGTTCGCTTTGATGTTTTGGTGGACGCGCGCCTCGAAGTTGCGGTTTCCCGAAAGCACGGACGCCGCGACAAGATCGTAATCATTGATCGCCTTCTCGATTTTCGGATGGAGCGGGCCGGAATTCCCGATGCAGGTCGTGCAGCCGTAGCCGACGAGATTGAACCCGAGCTGGTCGAGATATTTTTGTAGCCCGGTCTTGTCGAGATAATCGGTGACCACGCGCGATCCCGGCGCGAGAGAAGTTTTTACCGCCGGATCAATCTTCAGTCCACGCTCAACCGCTTTTTTGGCCAGCAAACCGGCGGCAAGCATCACGCTTGGATTGCTCGTGTTCGTGCAACTGGTGATCGCGGCGATCAACACGCTGCCGTGGCCGATTTGGCTTTGCCCGTGGCGAAACGGATCAGCGGCCGAATCTTTTAATTCCTTCGCTGTGTCCGGCGTCGGCCGGTTGTTTACCATCTCGGCCTTATTACGCTCTTCGCCCGGCTCGATGCCCGGCCCGTTCTTGTCGGATGAAGGCATGTCGCCGTCGCTCGGGGGCGATCCGTTCAACTGCACGAGATGCTTGGCCGCAAGATCGACATCCTTCATTCCGTAGCCGCCGTCCTTGACCGGTTTTTTCAACAGGGACCGAAAGGTTTCGCCAAGCGCAGGAAGATTAATTCGGTCCTGCGGCCGTTTCGGGCCCGCCACGGCGGGTTGCACGTCAGCGAGGTTCAGCTCAAGATCGACACTGTAATCGATCTCGCCTTTGCGCGGCATCCCAAACATTTTTTGCGCGCGAAAATAATTTTCGAACGCGTCGCATTGTTCGTCGCTTCGACCGGTCGCGCGCAAGTAGGCAACCGATTCTTTGTCGATCGGGAAAAATCCCATGGTCGCACCGTACTCGGGCGACATGTTGCCGATGGTCGCGCGGTCGGGCACCGGCAGCGACACCGCGCCTTCGCCGTAAAATTCCACGAACTTTCCGACAACTTTTTGTGCGCGCAGCATCTCGGTGATGTGCAACACGAGATCAGTAGCGGTTACACCTTCGCGCAATTGCCCTGCCATGAGGACGCCCACGACTTCCGGTGTTAAAAAATAAACCGGCTGTCCGAGCATCCCGGCTTCCGCTTCGATTCCGCCCACGCCCCAGCCGACGACGCCGAGCCCGTTGATCATCGTCGTGTGCGAATCGGTCCCGACCAGCGTGTCGGGATAAAAGATTTCTGATTTCTGATTGTTGATTTCTGATTTCGCCGAAAGAACGCCTTTCGCTAGGTACTCCAAGTTCACCTGATGCACGATTCCGATCCCCGGCGGAATGAGTTGAAACGTCTTGAATGCCTGCTGTCCCCATTTTAGGAATTGGTAGCGTTCGCGGTTCCGCTTGAACTCCATTTCCAGATTCAATTGCAACGCCTTGGCCGAGCCGAAGAAATCGACCTGCACCGAGTGATCGACCACGAGATCGACCGCCACCAGCGGCTCAATGATTTTCGGATCGCCGCCCAGCTTCTTTACCGCGCTGCGCATCGCCGCAAGATCGACAACCAGCGGAACGCCGGTGAAATCTTGAAGAACTATACGTGCGACCACGAACGGGATTTCTTCGTTGGCTGGTTTCTTCGCGTTCCATTTCGCCAGCGTCTCGACG
>JALYKJ010000241.1 GCA_030774845.1 Verrucomicrobiota bacterium | reverse complement strand
GGACAGCGGCCTCTACAGTGGCGACTAGACCCGATGCGCTTCGCCATTTTCAGTGACATCCACGCCAATCTCGAAGCGCTTGAGGCCGTGCTCGCCGACGCACGCGAGAACAAATGCACCGACTTTGTTTGTCTTGGCGACGTCGTCGGTTACAACGCGAACCCGCATGAATGCGTCGAGCGCATCCGCGAAATGGATTGTCCGATCGTCAAAGGCAATCACGACGAGCAGGCGTCGCTCGTGGAATCGTCCCGCGATTTCAACGAAATGGCCGAGGTCGCGATTCAATGGACACGGGATAATTTGAGCGATGCGGACAAGGAATGGCTCCGCGCGTTGAAATTGCAGCGGCAGGTGCGCGATTTCACGATCGTGCATGCGACCCTCGATACGCCCGGACAATGGGGCTACGTCTTCAACAATCTCGATGCCGCCGCGAGCTTCACCTATCAGCACACAAGCGTTTGTTTTTTTGGGCACACTCACGTGCCGATGGCCTTTGTGCGCGACGACGGTGTGCAACGTCAGCGAATCGACAAGTTGCGCATCGATTCGAGCAAAAAATATTTTATCAACACCGGGAGCGTCGGCCAACCGCGGGACGCTGATTGGCACGCGGCGTATTGCATTTATCACATCGAGGGCGCGGTGGTCGAGCAGCGGCGCGTGAAATACGATCTGGCGGCGGCGCAGAAGAAAATCATCGACGCCGGCCTGCCACGTTTGTTAGCGGAACGCCTCGCGATTGGGCGCTAACGCAAAGCTGAAAAACTGAAACGCTGAAAATCTGAAATAAACACCAGCTGCCTTCCGTCTTTTCACCTCGTGTTAATTCGTGTCCATTCGTGGTTGAAACTGTGAATTCGATTTTGATCATCAAACCAAGTTCGCTCGGCGATATCGTTCATACGTTGCCGGCGGTGGCGGCGATTCGCGACGCACATCCGAACGCGAAAATCACCTGGGTGATAAATCCGGAATTCACGCCGCTGTTGCGCGGAAATTCCGACGTAAATCATATCCACGTTTTTCCACGTCGCGAATTTAGCGGACTCGGCGCGCCGGTCAGCATGCTGCCATGGCTCAAAGAAACCAGAAAGCTGCGGCCCGATCTCGCGCTCGATTTTCAGGGATTGCTCCGGAGCGCGTTCATCGCCCGGGTCAGCGGCGCGAAAGAAGTTTACGGAATGAGCGACGGCCGCGAAGGCTCTCGTTTCTTTTACAAACGCACCGCCAAAGTGAATCGGCGCGAACACGCGGTTGAGCGTTATCTCAAACTCGCCGAGCTCGCCGGTGCAAAGATTGGCGACGCCTTGCGCTGTCCCCTGCCGACCGGCGACCCGCTGCCGCGATTCGACGAATTTCCGCCGTTCATTTTGCTGCACCCGTTCGCGCGCGGAAACGGCAAATCATTGACCAACCGCGTGATCGAGGAAATTTGCGTCGCGTTCGCGCCGACACGCGTCGTTGTCGTTGGAAAAACGAACCGCAACATCAACATCGTCGAGAACTGCGTTGAGCTCACCAACCAAACTTCACTTTTGCAATTGATCCGGCTCATTCGCGTTGCGCGCTTTGTCATCAGCGTGGACAGCGGCCCGATGCACATCGCCGCCGCGGTCAACGATCGCCTGTTATCGATCCACACCTGGACCAATCCGCGTCGCGTTGGCCCCTACAATTCCGACGCCTGGATTTGGAAGCACGGAAAAATTCTTCGCGTCAGCGAACTGGAATCAACCAAACTCAAACGCCACGGCCGCCCATTCAAAACCAAAGACATTCCCGCGATAGTGGAATTGATTCGGCCTCTCGTCCCGATCGATCCGATGCTGGCCTAGTGTTTTGCTTCCAAATCTGCCAAGAGCTTGTCGTATTTCTTCGTGGAAGGATGATCGGGACCCAAGACCCTGCGTGCTCCTACCGCAGCTCGCCGCGCGAACTCTTTTGCTTCCTGAATTTTGGCCCGATTTCTTAAACTCGAGGCAAAATCGTAGTACGACTCAAGCGTGTCAGGATGGTCTGGGCCGATTACTTTTTCACGCAGTTTGATCACCTCACGCATATCGGCTTCGGCGTCTTTACCTTCCGCCATCAGCGTCTTGTCCAGGCCGCTCCGGCTGGCAAGTGTGTCGGGATGCTCGGGCCCAAGCAGTTTTTTTCGAAGTTGGATTACGCCGCGATATTCGGCTTCCGCCTCTGCATGCTTACCTTGGCCCTCAAGCGCATCGGCCAATGTATTGCGGCTCCAGAGTGTGTCAGGATGGTCTGGGCCGATTACTTTCTCTCGCAGTTTGATCACCTCGCGCATATCGGCTTCAGCATCTTTGCCTTCCGCCATCAGCGTCTTGTCCAAGCTGCTCCGGCTGGCGAGCGTGGCGGGATTCTCAGGCCCAAGCAGTTTTTCCCAAAGTTTGACGACGCCGCGATATTCGGCTTCCGCTTCGGCGTACTTACCCTGACAGTCAAGCGCATCGGCCAATGTATAGCGGCTACCGACGGTGTACGGATTCTCCGCCCCGATGGTCTTTTCCTCCAGCTTGATAACGGACCGAATTTCAGCTTCCGCCTCCCCACATTTTCCTTCGTCGTCAAGCGCCCTTGCCAGGTTCGACCGGCTCCAGAGCGTATCGGGATGCTCGGATCCGAGCGCTTTGCTTTGGAGTTTAATGACCTCGCGGTATTGCTCTTCTGCCTCGCCATATTTGCCTTCCTCAAGCAGAGTGTGGGCGAGGCTGGTGCGACTTAACAGCGTGTCGGGATGCTCGGCCCCGACCACTTTCTCCTCTAATTTGATTAGCCCATGATATTGCGCTTCCGCTTCAGCGTACTTCCCTTCGTAATAAAGCGCTTGCGCCAACTTGCGACGGCTTGTGAGCGTATCGGGATGCTGGGGCCCAAGTATTTTTTCGCGAAGGTTCATTACATCACGATGCTCAACTTCCGCCTCAGTAAACTCCCCTTGGCCAAGAAGATCGCTGGCCACACTGCTGCGGCTTGCGAGCGTGTCAGGATGCTGGGGCCCAAGTATTTTTTCTCGAAGGTTCATCACGTCACGATGCTCCACTTCTGCCTCAGCAAACTTCCCTTGGTGAAGGAACTCGTTGGCCAGACCGTTGCGACTTAACAGCGTGTCGGGATGCTCGGCCCCAAGCACGTGAGTACGAACTTGGATAACGCTTCGTAAAATGTTCTCCGCCTCGCTGTAACGGCCCTGATCATCTAACAAATTGGCAATCGCGTTTTGCACGGCAGCCCAGTCTTCCGGATTGCGGGCACGATCAGTCAACTTCTCAGCTTCGCGGAAATGTTCCATCGCGCGGGCATACTCAATATGCTTCTGCGCCGCTAATCCTGCCAGCGTCAAAGCCTCGAGGATATCTTTTGACTTTGACGGCGCAGCTTTACGCGCTTCATCGGCAGCTCGCAACGCAAGCCGCTCGGCTTCGACATAATCCTTGGCAACGTAAGCTGCATTCGCTCGCTCGTAGCTGCTTGCATCCGTAGCGTGCTTCAAATCCTCGGCGAAGCGCGGGAGTTTTTCCCGCAGTAGCTTCGCGTCAACCCCAAGCTGCTTGGCTAGTTCGGCATAAACCCGTTCTTGGAGGCCAACGGGATCTTTTTCCGTCTGGGAACCCCGCACCTGAGCTTCCATTTGCGGATACGCCATGATGCCCTGTCGGAGCTTGACCATTTCAGACTTCATCTCTCTCCTCATGAGGGCCTGGCTCCGTAATTGCCAGATAACCAGGCTGGCGATGAGGGCGAGTAGCACGGTAACGCCAACGGCCCATTGTTTTACGCCACGGCGGAGGCGGGTGAGATCGTCACGTAGCTTGAGAACGCTTGCCTCCAACGCTTCGCTGCTCGTCAGCGGATGAAATACGTGGGTGTCGGATTGGAGACGGCGCCGATAAGCTGTTTGCAGCTCGCGCAGTTCCTCCGGCTCTGGTTCATGTGCGTCAATCGGGAAGCTCTCGTCGATGAAAAGATACCAGACTTTTTTTCCGCGCTGCCGCGCGTAGAGCGCTTCGTATTGCGTGTAGCTTACTCGGCCGAATTGCTCGTCCGCGGTTGGCGGTTCCGCGCCATAACATTGACCGACAAGCTGAACGACGCCTTTACATTGATCGATTTGCTGGCGAAGAATCTGTCGCAGATCGCCACTTTCGGTTCCGAAAATATTCTGCCAGATTGGCTGGTAACCGAGAAAAGTCAGCGTGTTGGCTACCAGTTGCCGGGCATTTCGTAATTCCCG
>JALYKJ010000240.1 GCA_030774845.1 Verrucomicrobiota bacterium | reverse complement strand
TCGCTTCCTCGACCGTGATCGTGCCGTCCTTGCCGACCTTGTCCATGGCGTCGGCGATGATCTCGCCGATCGTCTTGTCCCAGTTGGCCGAAACGGTCGCGACCTGCGCGATCTCGGTGCGATCGCTTACTTTCTTGGAGATTTTTTTCAGCTCCTCGACGATTGCCTCGACGGCTTTCATGATGCCGCGTTGCAACGACGTCGGGTTTGCGCCGGCGGTGACGTTACGGAGACCTTCGCGGTAAATTGATTCCGCGAGAACGGTCGCCGTAGTCGTGCCGTCGCCCGCGACGTCCGAAGTTTTGGAAGCGACTTCGCGAACGAGTTGCGCACCCATATTTTCATACGGATCTTCGAGCTCGATCTCTTTCGCGACCGTCACACCATCCTTGGTGATCGTCGGGCTGCCGAATTTCTTATCGAGAATAACGTTGCGACCGCTCGGTCCGAGCGTGGCCTTGACGGCCCGCGCCAGTTTCTCGACTCCGCGCAGCAAGGTGTGCCGCGCTGCTTCATCGAATTGTAATTGTTTAGCTGCCATAGTTTTTTAGTTGGGTTGTTGAGTTGTTGAAATGTTGAGACAGATAAATTTGGAAACCAGGAACCCAGGAAAAGCAGTAGAAGGTTTCAGAATAGAAATTCCTTCACGGCTTCCTGGCTTCCAGATTAATTCCGCGTTCATCTTCTTGGTTTCTTTATCCGATGATGCCGAGGATGTCGTCCTCGCGCATAATCAGGAAAGTATCGCCATCGATTTTGATTTCGGTGCCGCCGTATTTCGAAATGAGAACCTTGTCCCCTTTCTTGACGGTGAAATCCACCTTCTTGCCCTCTTCGTTCACCTTACCGGTGCCGAGAGCGACCACTTTGCCTTCCTGCGGTTTTTCTTTCGCGGTATCGGGAATGATGATCCCGCCTTTTTTGGTTTCCTGCTCTTCAATCGGCTGCACCAGCACCCGGTCTCCGAGCGGTTTTACGTTAACGTTTGCCATAAGCGTTTGTTTTTCTCTTTCTTGTTTTTGGGTTGAGCCGGCGACTGTCGATCTTGCAACAGCCGCCGGCAAATTGTTTCGGTTACTTTTTCTTGTCTTCGTCCACGACTTCGAACTCGGCGTCGACCACGTCGCTCCCGCCATCGGCGGGACCGCGTTTAACGCCGCCTTCTTCAGCGCCCGGACGCCCGCCTGCTTCTGGTCCCGGTTGCGGACTCCCGCCTCGGGCGGGACCAGTTTGCGCTGACGCTTGTTTGTAAAGCTCGGCGCTGATGTCCTGGAACTTGCTCTGCAAGTCGTCGTAAGCGCGCTTGATCGCGTCGGTGTCGTTTTTGTTGATCGCTTCCCGCACCGCGGCGATCGCGTCCTCGACCGGTTTGCGTTTGTCGGCCGGGACTTTGTCGCCCAGCTCTTTCAATTGTTTCTCGGACTGATACGCGAGGGTGTCGGCGTTGTTCTTGATCTCGATCGCTTCCTTCGCCTTCTTGTCTTCTTCGGCGTGCGCCTCTGCCTCCTGCTGCATCTTTTGGATTTCGTCCTTGCTCAAACCGCTCGAACCGGTGATGGAGATTTTCTGCTCCTTGCCGGTGCCGAGATCTTTCGCCGAGACGTGCAGAATGCCATTGGCGTCGATATCGAACGTCACTTCGATTTGTGGAACGCCGCGCGGGGCCGGTGGAATTCCATCGAGATGGAATGTCCCGAGATTTTTGTTGTCGCGTGAAAGCGGACGCTCGCCTTGCAACACTTTGATTTCCACGCCCGGCTGGTTGTCGCTGTAAGTTGAAAAGATCTGCGACTTCCGCGTCGGGATGGTGGTGTTGCGCGGAATCATCGGCGTCGCGACGCCGCCCGCGGTTTCAATCGCGAGCGTCAACGGCGTCACGTCGAGCAACAGCACATCTTTCACGTCGCCACGGAGCACGCCGCCTTGAATGGCTGCGCCAACCGCGACGACCTCGTCCGGATTAACTCCTTTGTGCGGTTCCTTGCCAATCAGGCCGCGCGCCGTTTCCACAACTTTCGGCATTCGGGTCATGCCACCCACGAGCACCAGCTCGTTCACTTCGCGCTCGGAAATTTTCGCGTCCTTCAAGCACGCTTTCACTGGCGGAATCGTCCGCTGGATCAAATCGTCAGTTAACTGCTCCAATTTCGAGCGAGTCACTTTTTTCTGGATGTGTTTCGGTCCGCTCGCGTCCGCAGTGATGAACGGCAGATTGATTTCGTATTCCTGCGAGCTCGAGAGCGCGATCTTCGCCTTCTCCGCTTCTTCCTTGATCCGCTGGATCGCGTCCGGCTGCTTGGTCAGGTCGATGCCACTGTCCTTTTTGAACTCGGCCACGATCCAATCCATCACCTTCGAATCCCAATCGTCACCGCCGAGATGAGTGTCGCCGTTGGTCGCTTTCACTTCGAAAACGCCATCGCCGATTTCCAGAACGGAAATGTCAAACGTGCCGCCGCCCAAGTCGTAAACCGCGATCTTCTCGTCCTTTTTCTTGTCCAGACCGTAAGCGAGCGACGCAGCGGTCGGCTCATTGATGATTCGTAGAACTTCGAGACCCGCGATCTTGCCCGCGTCCTTGGTCGCGTTGCGTTGCGAGTCGTTGAAGTAGGCCGGCACCGTAATGACCGCCTGCGTGATTTTTTCGCCAAGCTTCGCTTCCGCGTCCGCTTTTAACTTCGACAAAATCATTGCCGAAATTTCCGGCGGCGAAAAAGTCTTGCGCTCGCCCGCGACTTCCACTTGAACGTGAGCGTCGCCGTTCGCGGCCTTCACGATTTTGTAAGGCACGCGGTGCTCTTCTTCGTGGACCTCATCGAACTTGCGGCCCATGAACCGCTTGATTGAGAAAACTGTGTTCTGCGGATTGGTCACCGCCTGGCGTTTCGCGGCCTGGCCGACGAGACGTTCGCCAGTTTTCGTGAAAGCCACGACCGAGGGCGTCGTGCGCGCTCCTTCAGAATTTTCTAAAACTGCAGGGTCGCCACCTTCCATCACGGCCATGCAGGAATTGGTGGTTCCCAAATCGATACCTAAAACTTTAGCCATAAAATTTTCCTTTCTGGTCGAAAGAGATCCGACCTGCGCGCTCCTTCAGCACACGGCAAGCCACGGACATATGCCGGCGCACAAGGTGCTGATGATCAGGGAATAAGGTCGGAGATTGCGTCCTGCGTTGCCATCGAATTCGAGACAACGCGTCGCAGTCTGTCTGTTAAAACGTCCGCCGGGTGCGCCAACCCGGCGCACGCCCGAAAATCCCAAACTCCAAGTTCCAAATCCCAAGGAAGCTCCAATATTCAATAGCCAAAATGCGTACGGTGGGGTTTTCCAGTTTGGCGTTTGGCGCTTATTTGGGATTTGGACGTTGGGATTTGGAGCTTCCGCTTCGCGGCGGCATACCCCCTGCTCGTTCTTGTCGCGTGCAAAATTCTCTGCGGAAGGTGACGAGCGATCCCGACATCTTTTTTCATTGCCAGCACTGCAAAGCGGCGCTGGTTGCAAATCGATCGGCGGCGGGGATGACGTTGACCTGCCAGAAATGCGGCCAGCTCACAACCGTCCCGAAGCTGGAAGAGCCGAGCGAGAACGCGCTGGCCTACGCGGAAGAAGTTCGCGGCAAACTGACTGAAAACGAATCGCAGCGCGCTGAAGTCACCGGTTCCATCAATCAGCTCACTATCCAGCTGCAT
>JALYKJ010000239.1 GCA_030774845.1 Verrucomicrobiota bacterium | reverse complement strand
CGTCGAGACGTTTTACCGCCATTTGCGTGCGCTGTTCTTCCGACCCCATCACCTTTGCAACGATCGGATCCATCTTCTCGCGCAAAGTGTCGAAGGCGGCCCAGTTTGGATATTCCACCAGGATCAGGATGTTGAAGTCATGTGGATTGGACGCCTCGCCGTTGAAGATTTTGTAGTCGAGGATCGTTTTCTGTTTTTTCTCTTCATCATAAACCGGTTTCACGGTGCCGGTGATCTGTTTGATGTATTCATCGGCCAGTCCGGTCTTGGTTTTGATCATCGTCAAAGTCCAAACGGGACCTTCATTGTAAGGTGCGCTGCTTCCGCCGGTGGCTTTACTGGTTGCAGTCGAGGCCGTCGGCGAGCTTTGCGCCAGACAAAAGCCGGCCAGACCGCAAGTTAACGCGACAATAGCAAGGATTCGTGTTCTCATGGCGGCGGAGCTTGAAGAATTTTCGACAGGATGAACAGGATTTTAATTGAGTTTGATGCCCGCTAGATTCTCCGAGTTATGAAAAAGCAACTGTCTCTTGCTCTTGCCGTAGCAATCTCCTGGTCTCCTTTGGGCGTCGCGTTCGCCCAATCAGCCAATTCGACGATGAAAGCCGTCGTCGTGAATGAGTACGGTGGACCCGAAGTTTTGAAATATCAGGACGCGCCTCGACCGGAACCCAAAGATGATGAGATTCTGGTTCGGGTGATCGCCGCGGCAGTAAATCCCGTCGACAGTTATGTGCGTCAGGGAATGTTCGCCAAGCGCGGAATGGATAATCGTCCGGCGATCATCGGCTACGATATCGCAGGTATGGTGGAGAAAACGGGCGCCAACGCGAAGAAATTCAAAGCCGGCGACAAGGTTTACTCTTATTTATCGGTCATGCGCGGCGGCGGTTACGCCGAGTTTGCGATTGCGAAAGAATCCGAAACCGCGCTCAAGCCCACGAACATTAATTTCGTGGAAGCAGCAGCGGTCCCACTGGCCGCAACGACAGCGTGGCAAGCGCTCGTTGATACGGCAAAGATCGACAAGGGACAGAGTGTGCTAATTCACGGCGGCTCCGGAGGGGTGGGGAGTTTTGCGATTCCGATCGCGAAGGCTCGCGGCGCGAAAGTCATCGCCACTGCGTCAACGGCGCACCAGGAGCTCCTCAAGCAACTCGGAGTTGATCAGGCAATTGACTACACGACGACAAAATTCGAGGACGTCGTGAAGAATGTCGACGTTGTCCTCAATTGTGTCCGCGCGGACGCGCTTGGTCGTTCCTACGGGGTCGTGAAGAAAGGAGGCATCATCGTTTCGATCACCGATGAGCCCGATCAAAATGAGTGCGCCAAGTACGGCATCCGCGGCTCCCGATTGGGCGCACATCCCGATGCGAAAGTTCTCGAAGAATTGACGAAATTAATCGAAGCAGGAAAAATGACGCCGATTGTTTCGCAAACTTTCCCGTTGGCGGATGCGAGCAAAGCGCACCAACAAATCGAGACGCATCACACGCTTGGCAAAATCGTTTTGAAAGTCGCGGACGAACCGAAGTGATTTCTACCGACCAACGGAAGATCGATCCGCCTTCGTCCCGCAGCCGCGGGACTACGGCGTGACATGGCAACCGTATGAATTGGGAAGCGATCAACGCCGTTGCACAACTGATCAGCTCAATTGGCGTGGTCGCGTCGCTTTGGTATCTCGCGGTCCAAGTGCATCGCAGTACGCGAATTGCAAAGCTCTCCGCCCAGGACGCCGCGACCACAGCGTTGCGCGATGTGACCCGACCGTTTGCTGAAAATCCAGAGGTCGGACGGATTTGGCGAATCGGATTGGAAAATCTCGATGCGCTATCGGCCGACGAGAAAGCGAGATTTTTCCACGTCGCGTTTCAATTCCTCAAAGCGATGGAGACGATTCATTTTCACTACGCTTATGGATTGATGGAGGAACCGGTCTGGCGCGGCTGGCGCAATCTCTACGAACATTATCTGGCGACGCCCGGTCTGGAATTTTACTGGAGCATCCGACACAATCTTTTCTCCGAACGCTTCCAGGAATTCATCGCCGGGCTTGATCGCCCAGCGCAACGGCTCACGGTCGCGAATTTGCTCGGTCAGGAAAAGATCGACAAATAAAAAGGGAGCTCAGTGCGCGAAGCGCGGCAACGAGCCTTTGGCGCCGGACTTCGAAACTGGTTGTCTCCGCGATTTAAGAAAACCAGAGCTGCGGATGGCGCTCGATCGAACGCTCACGCACACATCGGCTGGATCTTTCCTGCCAAACAAACGTTCCCAATCGGCTCGCGCAGCCTGGCAGAGCCGGCGATATTTCAAATCCAAAGCGTGCCGCAGTCCGGCAACGACCTCCACCTTGGCCAACTCCCTCTGAAATAGGGCCTGTTTCCCCTCTTCCATGCTCATTGGCTACTTTTGAGCAGGAAGCAGGCCGAGCCAAGTCAGCGGTCAGAAGTCAGAGGTCGTCGAAGCAAGTGGTTGATCGCGAAATCGATGTTTTGTCCGCGAGAAATTGCCGACGTGTGTGATCGTCCCGGCGCGAAATACGTAACCGCGTAGCTTTTGGGGATTCCGTTTACTTACAAAAATTCCTCCGTCCTGCCAAAGCGACCCACCGCCAACCCGCTCGGCGATCTTGCGCGGCGCGCGGTAGTAGTAACCGATTTTATCAACAGCGTTTAAAGTATATACACCGGCCGGAAAATGGAGGGTGGCCGCGTGCAACTCCGAATAAATTTCGAGATAGCGCAGCGAGGGCGGCCCTTCATTTGGCGTTATCAGTCGCGGATGACTGCTACCGGCGCACGAAGAAAGTAGAATCGAAAGTAGGAAGTAGAAATTAGAAAGTAGAAAACACCGAAGCGATCCGACCCCGATTTTACGTTTGATTCTCGTCACTGCTTACTTGTTACTCATCACTTTTTTTATCGAGGAATCGTCGTCCAACAAAACCCATTCGATGATTGCAACAGGCAGGCTGCCGTTCTTAATCAGGTCGTCATGAAATTGGCCGAGCCGGAAATTGTCACCCTGTCGATCTTTGTAGCGCCCAAGCAAATTCATGATCTGCCATTTGCCGATGATGTAGCTGATCTTCTGGTGCGGATTTGACGCCGCGCCCGCCGCTTCGCCTTCCGCCGCTTCGCGATCGAGTCCGCCCGCGTCCATGAAATATTTTACCGCTTGCTCGAAAGTCCATTTGCCAGTGTGCAGATTTACGTCGACCCCGATCCGTGCTGAACGATAACGAGCGAGGTGAAGGACTTGTCCCTGGCCGGGCGAATTATTCGGGTAAAGGCCGGTGCGTGACAACATTTCTTCACCGTAAAGCGCCCAGCCTTCTACGAACACGCCGTCTTCATGCTGCCGGCGAATCTCATCGGTTAAACGATTGGCGATCGAGAGCTGCAGAAAATGTCCGGGAATACCTTCGTGACCGAGAATTGGTCGTGGCTCTTCGATTGCAGCGCGGATGTAAAAGTTTTTCGACTGCGGATTGTAAGTGGGAATGAAATAGAAACCGGTCGGATCCTTGTCGTAAACTCCGGGCGGATTCATAAAGCCGCCAGGGCTGGTCGGTTTGAACGCTTCCGGCAACTGCCGAATCTGAAATGCGCCGAGGTAATCGGGGATCGTAACGAGCTTATGTTTCTTCAGGAAATTAATAATTTCCGTCTCGCGGCTTTCGTAGGCCTTTAAGAACGACGCCTGGTCAGGCGGAATATTCCCGCTCCGTGCCGGATCGGGGTCGGCCAGTTTGGGATCGGGTAGCAATGCTTCGAGCGCGCGATAACGCGCCAGCTCCGCCCGACCAATCGTTTCGACCTCCCGCGCATCGAGCGGCAAAAGCAAAACGTGTTTGAGATAATAATTGTAATTCGCTTCGCCCATCGGAGCGAAGTCCACCATCTTCGGCATGCGCTTCTCGAGCTCATCAGCATAACTATGCACCGCGGCGAGCGCGGCATCGCGCGCCTTGATGAATTCTTCATGCTCGTTCGGCGCAAGGCCGACATCCAACGCCATCAAACTGTCCTTCAACAGCGGATCGATTGACCGCGCGGATTGAATCGCGAGTTGCGCGTAAAGCTTGACCGGGTTTTGCAGGTTCGCCAGGCCCTGTTTCAGCATGGCCGGCATTGCCTTCAATCGCGCCGTCGCGCAGAGCGCTCGCTTTCGTGGCGTGTCATATTCCTTTTTCAGGAGCGAGAAGATCGCCTCGGCGCATTCGTCCGCGTAAAGAAGCGGGTTGTTCCGCTCAAACTTCAGAACGCGATTTTGGAAATCGACGCCTTCGAGTTGTGAGCGAAACAGAATCGCATCGATCTGGTCGTCCTTTGGCCAGGTATCGATCTTCATTGCCCGCACTTTTTCGAGCAGGGCGTGCACATGTTGCGCTTCCTCCGCGATCTTGGCCGGCGAAAAATCAGGAAGCTTATCGTCCCAAGTGTGCAAGCCTCGGCTGCTACTGGCGATGGGGGAGTTCTCGTTTCGCCAGTTGTAATAATCGTTCGCCAGCTTGTGCAGGGCGGCAGCTCCCATCACGTGGTCCTGGTTTGCGCTGGTGATCAATGTTTTATCGATGCCGGACCGCTGCCCCGGCGTCGGTTGTGCGTGCACAGCCAGTGATGTAACGCCGATCACAGCTGCAAAAAAGATTTTCGATTTCACGATGTCGATCTTAGCGCGTCAAAATGGGTGCGGAAGTGGAAAAAGGAATCCTCGCCGCTTTCACTGGTGTGTCATTCCGAACCCGCAGTCGCGGGAGAGGAATCTCACAGTCGGAGCGCCGATCACTCTAAGCACATTCGCGTGACGCTCGGGCATGTGGAAGATCCTTCGCTCTGCTCAGGATGACTACCTCTTCAAATGTCGCTCTAGCCGATGCAATCACACCAGAAGTTGAAAAGATTCTCGCTTTGGCTTTAGTGCGTTTCAGGCAATGGAGTTTGCCTTCTCCCGCG
>JALYKJ010000238.1 GCA_030774845.1 Verrucomicrobiota bacterium | reverse complement strand
GTCGGCGTCGGCGTCGGCGTCGGCGTTAGGGTTGGCGTTGGCGTTGGTGTCGGCGTCGGCGTGGAGCTTAGCGCAGCATAAGAGACTTGGTTTGATGGTGCGCTTTCGACAAAAGCGGCATTGTACGCCGTTACGACAAAGTAGTATGTTTTTCCCGTTGTCAAATTTGACACTAATGTTGCGGTTGTATTTCCGACATCGCTTGTCTGAGTGTACACCCCACTTGTTGTTCCAGAATGTAAGCGGTAACCGGTGGCATTGGCGTCCGGATCCCACGCGAGCGTTACGTTGGTTTGCGCTTGGACAGACCAAATCGTAACAAAGATTGCGCAGAGGGTAAGGGGCCAAAAAGACGGCGTATTGTGTTTATTATGAATAATATGGCCCCTATTCTAAATAAACTGAAATTGAATAGCAGAATCCGTGCCCACACTATGACCCCCCCGGATCGATAAATGCGACGCGGCGCGACATGGCGCGAACTGCTTCTGCCCGAAGAGCCATGCATTCCGAACCGGCCCTGGTCGGTTTGGAGGCCACCCTCACGACACCGCGCGGCGTTTACGAATTTTCCTCGAACGGCTCGGTGGTCGACCCGACGTCTCCTTTCGGCGCCATGTCATGGCCTCGCTCGCGCTTTCGCCTCGGACCCAACCTTGTGCTCGAATAGCAAATGTTCCCATCGCATGACAGCTCCGATGTCGCGATCTCGTGAGAGTTGCGCGGCCAACTTATCCCAGCGCGGCTTGTCATTAGGCCATATTTTTCCGGTTGCAGTCCACCCACCTACCGCGACGTGGGCTTCCGCTTCGAATCGGAGGAAAACGGTGGCCGGCTCGCCTGGCTGCCAAAAGTCGGCGGGCAGAAAATTATCGCGGACACCAACGGTCGATATTGCGATGAACCCGCGCGATCTTTGGATAACCCAGCGCCTGCGTTTGTGGGCTCGGAAAATCTCATCGCGCCCAGAACCTTTGAGTTTCAGCTCACCGACCAGCCGTCGGTCCCGATTTTTTCGACGGAAGGTCGCGCCAAGACCCAGCGCGCGCGGTATGTCGGCGCGTCTATGCCGCCAAGCAGGCGGCACTATTACTCAAGGGTCAAGAGCTTGGCGTACTTTGGCTGCCAGTTGCTCTGAATCGAAGGGCTTTGGCAGGAAAAACATTCCCGGTTCGCATCGATCGCCCGGTTGAAGCGATTCCTCGAGATATCCAGAGATAAAGAGAACTTTGATATTAGGATGAGCCGCGTGGAGCGAATCAGCAAAACGCCGGCCGCTCATTTGCGGCATCACCAGGTCGGTGAGAAGAAGGTCAACTCTTCGTCCGCCGTTTTCACTCAATAATCGCCGCGCGTCGTTACCATTGGCCGCTTCGATAACTTCGTAGCCGAGACCGCGCAACATGCGGACGGATATGTGGCGAACACTGACGTCGTCTTCCAGAACGAGAATGGTTTCTGTTCCGCCGCGCGGTTTTTTTCCAATCGCCTTTTTATATGCAGGCGGTGGCGGTGCGGGAACTCGCGGAAGATAAATCCGGACAATCGTGCCCTTTCCCTGCTCGCTCTCGACGCGCAGATGCCCGCCGCTTTGATGGACGATTCCGTAACAAGTTGCGAGTCCGAGACCGCTCCTCGCTTGATCTCCCTTGGTCGTGAAGAACGGCTCGAAGAGATGGGCTTTTACTTCCTCGCTCATTCCCATTCCGTTGTCCGCGATATTGATCAAAACGTATTGGCCGGGAACAAAGTCTCCGCAGTGGAAAGGTGACTCGGTTTCCGCCGTAAGGTCGACAATCCCAGTTTCGAGTGTGAGTTGGCCACCTTCGGGCATGGCGTCGCGGGCGTTCACAGCGAGATTGAGAATGATTTGTGTAATCTGGGTCGGGTCTGCCTTGATGTGCGCCTCTTCTTTTTCGTGGTGAAGGTGGCAAACGACTGAAATATTTTCGCCGATGAGCCGGAGCAGTGAGCGCTCAAGGTTTGTGATAATGGAATTAACCTCCACCACCACCGGTTCGAGCGGTTGCCGGCGACTGAAAGCGAGAAGTTGCCCAACGAGAGCCGATGCGCGACCCGCTGCGGCTCGAATTTCTCCGACATGGTCGGCAAGTGTTCCTTTGATCTGCCGCTCGTGCAGGAGCAAATCGCCGTAACCAAGAATGGTGGTGAGAAAATTATTGAAATCGTGCGCAACGCCGCTAGCCAGTTGGCCGAAGGCTTCCATTTTTTGCGACCGACAAAGCTGATCCTGCAATTGTTTGCGGGCGGTGACGTCCATGAGCGAGCCGATGAAACGGATGGCGGCGCCATCCCTGTCACGCAGAATTAGCGCTCGCTCTAAAATATTGATATCGGCCCCATCGGCGCGCCGGAAACGATATTCGCCACTCCAGTGATCATCGCTTCCGGCCAGCGCATTATGAATTGAGGTGCCGATGCGGGCACGGTCACCGGGGTGCAGATTTTTTTGCCAGAACCTAATGTGGCCTTCAACGGATGCGGCGTCGTATCCGAGAAGCGATTCCAAACCTTGGGGCCAGGAAAGGTCGCCGCTTTTTACATCCCAATCCCGAACTGCATCGTTTGTAGCCCGGGCAACAATCGCAAAATAATCATCGCGCGGCGGCGAATCACTTTCAGGCAAGCTGTGCGCTGTTTTACTTTCATGAGAGAGTTGCTCGAGATGAGTTGCGGCCAACCGATCGAACGAAGG
>JALYKJ010000237.1 GCA_030774845.1 Verrucomicrobiota bacterium | reverse complement strand
TTTTTCCAGAGGCCGGCGGAATTGTTTCCGGTCGCATTCTGCGCGGTTCGGAAATCTCAGTCTCGGCTTCACGCAATGCCTCAACCACAATCGTTTGCCATTTCGTGATCGTTCGACGTGGAGAGTCAGATAGCTTCTCCTCGCCGATGCGCGGTTTGGACCAGTTCAACATCTCGCGCAACGCGTCTTCGCCTTGGAGCCGCCCGGTCGCGGCATGCAATACGTGTCCGCCGGCGATTTGGATTTCGCCCGTTCTGGTACCGGACTGTAGTTCGATATTGACGCTGGAATTGGCAGCGCAATGCGTGAGGAGGACATCAATCGCGTTGAGCGCGCCGAGCGTGCCGCGACCTTCCTGTTCCCGCCACGGTCCGAGCAAAGCCTGGACAGCTGCACCGAACGCCGCCAGATCAAACGGCTTTTCCACGAATTGGAGCGCGCCGGACGATCCGCGTTCCGCGGCAATCTCGGATGGAATCGCACCGCCGATAACGAGCGCGCGCGCGTTTGGATGCGCGGCGCGCATTTTTTCCAGGAAATTCGTCAGGCCTGCCCAAGGCGGATCGACATCGAGAATGAAAAGTTCGGGATCGAGATCGGAAGCCACCTTCTCGGCTTCGGCGAGAGAACGGGCGACTGCGCCGAAATGTTGGGGCGCGAATTTTTTTAGAGCCGAGCTGATCGCTGCGGCCAGCGCGTCGTACTCTTCGAGAAGAAGAATATTACGTTGCGGCACATCCGCGGCGGTAGTTTTACGACGAGCAGGCACCTGGGCAAGACCTCAAAATTTTAGGGTACGACAAAGCTAAACGCCTGGTCAAAGAGAAGCAGGCGCAGTTTGCGTGCCCTCGGACCGACACCTGCGGTCGAATGTCGATCTATTCGTATCTCAGCGCTTCGATCGGATCGAGATTGGCCGCGCGATACGCCGGATAAAGGCCGAACCCAATTCCGATGACTGAGCAAACGAGCAGTCCGGCGATTGCCCAACCGTAGGGAAAAATCAGATCGACCTTCAGCCAGGCAGCCAGCAAATCGCCGACGATGATTCCGAGAATGATTCCCAAAATGCCGCCGGTTTCCGAAATGAAAACCGCCTCTGTCAAAAATTGCCGCAAAATGTCTTTGCTGCGCGCGCCGATCGATTTCCGGACGCCGATTTCTTTCGTTCGCTCAGTCACGCTCACGAGCATGATGTTCATGATCCCGATGCCCGCGGCGACCAACGCGATGAAACTAATCACGAACGCGCCGATCCGGACAATCCCTGCCACGGAAACGAACGCGCTCTTGAGCGAATCGTTGGAATAAATCTCGAAATCGTTTTCCTGGTCTGCGCGCAAACCCCGCGCGATCCGCATCGCGCCAACCGCTTTGTCAAATGTTGCGTTGTAAGTTTCGGTCGAAGGCGCCTGGGTCGCGATGTTTACCGTGCGTTTCGCTGAGCCGAAATCCTCGAAGAAGCGCGTGATCGGCATGATGCAAAGATTGTCCTGACTCTGGCCAAATGCTGTTCCTTTTTCTGCCAGCACTCCGATAATTGTGTAAGTGTGACCGGTGACGCGAACCATTTTGCCGATCGGTGTTTCGTGAGGAAACAAGCGCTTCTCGACCATCTTGCCGACGACGATGACGTTGCGGGCAAGATCGACATCTTCGTCGTTTACGTTTCTTCCATAACCGAGCGTGTAGGCGTTGGCCGTCAAAAAGCCTCGGTTCGCGCCGACAACAAGGAGATTCGGCGTCGTCTTCACTCCGTTATAAACCGCCTGGCCTTTTACTTCGTAACCGAAACATTTCAGGCAAATCTCGCGCGCCTTTCCTTCCATTAGTTTCTGGTAATGGAGCGCCTGCTGATACGTGATGTTGCGGCGGTTTTGATATTTTTTCGTAATGTTGCCGCCTGCGCTCACGTTTGCCGGATACTTTGCGAACTGAAAAATGTTCGAACCCAGAAAACTGAGGCCGTTCTCAATTGAATATTGCAGCGCGCCAATCGCGGTCATGACCGAGATGACCGAGAAAACGCCGATGGTGATCCCAAACATAGTCAGGCCCGAACGCAGCTTGTTCACGCCTAACGAGCCCAGTGCCATCGTTATGGTTTCACTGAAGCGCATGTCGTTCTCTATTCGTAACGAAGCGCCGTGACGGGGTCTAAACGCGATGCCGACCAAGCCGGCGCGAAACCGGAGATTAAACCCGTCAGCACCGATACGATCACGCTCGCAACGACAAGCCCGAACGAAAATTGAATTGGAAAGGATGGGAACGCTTTGCCGATTCCGAAGCACATGAAATAAGCGACCGTCAGACCAATAAACCCCCCGAGCAGACAAAGCGCGGTCGACTCGATTAGGAACTGCAATAAGATCGTGCGACGACGCGCGCCGAGCGCTTTGCGCGTTCCGATTTCTTTCGTCCGTTCCTTCACGCTAACGAAGGTGATGTTCATGATCCCAATCGCGCCGACGAAAAGCGAAAGACCGGTGATGAAG
>JALYKJ010000236.1 GCA_030774845.1 Verrucomicrobiota bacterium | reverse complement strand
GGCTAGGTGTTGCGAGCGCCGACATATTTCAACCAGCCGCGTATTATCAGCCACGTCAAGCACGCGACTGCGAGCGGCACAATTCCAACGAGAAGATTTTTCCCAAGCCACGGCAGGACGATTAATTGGCGGAGTGCGATTTTATTGAAAGCTCCGCTGGTGAAAATCCAGCCGGCGTGCAAACCGATAGGGAGCCAAAGCGAGCGAGTCCGCAATCGCGCGTCTGCCAGGATCAAACCGATTAGAAATAAAGTGGTAAATCCAGCTGTGACCAGGAGTGGATCGGCAAATTGCACAAATGCGTGCGCGATTGAATGAAATCCCGACATCCAGGTCACGTTTGGCGACGTTCGGTCCGGGGCTTTCAAGAAATGAACGATGGAATACAGCGCCGATGTCACAAAGATCGACACATAACGGCGTCCGGTTTTCAGAAGAACTCCGAGAACGAGTCCGCGGAAAAATGTTTCCTCGATAATCGGAACCACGGCTGAGGCGGCCGCCACCTTTGCAACTCCGGGCCAATTGATTGCTCCGCGCACTGAAAAAATTGGCGTTGCAAGCAGGATCGCACCGCAACAGAGCAGGGGAATGGCAGAGAAAATTAAGCCTGCGAGCAAGTCGCGCGGCCAGCGTGGATTCGCTGCAAGCTGCAAATCGTTTCGCCTGCGGATCTCGAGCGACCGAATCAACGGCCAAAGTAAAATGACAGCCGCGACGAGGAGCGCCCGATGGAAAAAGGTCTCGAAATCGTATCGCGCGAGAAAAGTCAGCAACCCGTGAGCGACGAGGGACTGAGCCGCCCAAAAAAGGCAAGGCGCCAGCAACGCGCCCACGAGAACCGTTGCGAGCAAGTAAACCAGCAGTCTGGTCGCATCCTTCAAGGCTGCTAATGTAAGGTTTTCCAGCGATGCCGAGTCAACACATATGGACTGAGAAAGATGAAGAAGGACGAAAACGCGAAGTGCGCGCGACCAAGTTCGGCGGCAGGTGGCGGATTCAATCGAAGGTTTCCGATGAACGTGATTGGACTTATCACGATCCGCCTTTGCTCGATGATTTACTGAAACTGAAAGAAATCATCGCGCGAAAATATCAGCGACGCCGGGCTTCGGCCGAGGACGTCGCATCAATCGGGAAACTAATTGAGCGACAAGTCGCGAATGAATAAGAATTGCGTCACACGTCTCCTCTCCCTTTCGCAAAGGGGGAGGATGAAGGCGAGGGATTGCTCTCAGCCTGGAGCACAGCGCGACTCCTCGCCCTCTCCTCGAACGAGGAGGAGAGGGATCACCGATTCGATTACGTACGCTATTAGCGAGCGCCGCCTTATTTTCTTTCTCCTCTCCCTTTCGCAAAGGGAGAGGATTAAGGTGAGGGATTGTTCGGCGCGTGTTCTTCAAGCGCCAACCAAATGGCCTCGAGAACGCTATCGAGTTCCTCCCGAATTTGATGATTCCAGAAGCGAACAACGGCAATCCCTTGTTTGGCCAGAAATTCCTTCCGTACCTTGTCGTGTTTCTCGCGTAGGCGCGAGTCATGCCCCGACCCATCCAATTCGTTGGCAAGCTTCACGCTCGGGCAATAGAAATTTAGCACGTACGGATCAACGGGATGCTGTCGCCGGAATTTATAAGCCGCGAAGTTTCGATTTCGCAGATGTCGCCAGAGAATACGTTCACAATCGGTCGCGTGTTTTCGGAGATAATGGGCCTGAGTCATTGGCGTATTGTTTAAGGCTCGCCATCGATCGCGAGAAGAGAAATTGCGCACCCCTCACCTCAATCCTCCCCCCGCAAGCGGGGAGAGGCGGACGGCAGCATTTAGGAAGATCGGAATTTAGGACTAGGAGCTAATGAGCGAATGGAACACAAAGGCGCTGATTGCGGCGGACAAAAAATTTGTCTGGCATCCGTTCACCGACATGAGCGACTGGTGCGCGCCCGATCACGAATCGCTCGTTCTGGT
This sequence comes from Verrucomicrobiota bacterium, assembly GCA_030774845.1. GTDB lineage: Bacteria > Verrucomicrobiota > Verrucomicrobiia > Chthoniobacterales > UBA10450 > AV40. The sequence goes on along the minus strand of JALYKJ010000236.1, from coordinate 1,855 downwards.
TGAAGGACGCGGCGCGATTCTGCGTGACAGCCGCGGACGCGAGTACATCGATGGGAATTCATCCATTTGGACAAATATCCACGGCCACAATCATCCGCACATCAACGCTGCAATCCGCGCGCAACTCGGCCGCGTGGCGCACACTTCCTTCCTCGGCTTTACCAATCCGGCGGCGATCGAGCTGGCAGAAGCGATTGTCGATCTTTTCCCGCCGAATTCGCTGACCCGCGTTTTTTATTCTGATGATGGTTCGACCGCGATCGAAGTTGCGCTCCGAATTGCAGATCAGTATTGGCGGCTGAAGAATTCGCGCCGGCACCAATTCATCGCATTCCAACATGGTTATCACGGAGACACTGCGGGTGCGGCGGCACTCGGCGCAGCCGCCATGTTTCAAATCGGACCGACGCGCTGGAATTTTCCGGCGATCCATGTGCCCGACCGAAAAACGCTAGATCGAATTTCGGCGACTGAGGCGGCCAAGATCGCCGCAGTCGTGATCGAACCGCTCATTCAGGGAGCGGCTGGAATGAAACTTTGGCCGTCGGGAACGTTGCGCGCGGTGCGCGAATGGTGCGATCGAACCGGTGCGCTCCTGATTGTCGATGAAGTGATGACCGGCTTCGGAAGAACAGGGAAAATGTTTGCCAGCGAGCAGGAGTCGGTTGTTGCCGACATTGTGGTCTTGGGGAAAGGACTCAGCGGAGGATATCTGCCGCTGGCAATGACGTTGGTTACGGAAGAAATTTTTTCGCGCTTCGACGGTTCGGTCGGACAAGGAAAAGCGCTCGCTTACGGACACAGCTACTCCGGAAACGCGCTCGGCTGCGCAGCCGCGAAAGCGAGCCTGGAAGTTTTTGAGAAAGAAAGTGTCTTGGAAAAATTGCAGCCGAAAATCGAGCAGGTGAATGTCGGACTTGCGAAACTGCAAGGGTTGCCGGCGGTGAATGAAGTTCGCCAGTGCGGCCTCATTGCCGGAATCGAGCTGAAACAAACGGAAGATGTCGATCTTGCGGCGAAGGTTTGTTTGGCGGCGCGGGGGCGCGGGTTGCTGACCCGGCCGATTCGCAATGTGATCGTGTTAATGCCGCCGCTTTGCATAACTCCGGAGCAGCTCTCAACCGCGACCGGAGCGATTCACGATTCGATTTTGGAAATTCGCTCGCGGCAATGAACAAACCAAAAAAAATGCGCGTCGATCAATCGTTGGTCGAGCGCGGATTTTTCGAAAGCCGCGAGCGTGCGCAACGTGCGATCATGGCGGGCGAGGTCAGGATGGGGGACCGCGTGTTCACGAAAGCGGCCGAGCTGGTTGATGCGGAGGCACCGATCTCGATTGCACAGCCGCCACAATTCGCGAGCCGTGGCGCGTTGAAACTCGGCGGTGCGCTCGATTTTTTCGGCGTCGAAGTTCAAGGAAAGACCGCGCTCGACATCGGGGCCTCGACCGGCGGATTTACCGATTGCTTGTTGCAACGCGGTGCAGCGAAAGTATTCGCGGTGGACGTTGGCCACGGCCAACTGAGTTGGAAACTGAGAAACGATCAGCGCGTGACAGTGATGGAAAAAATGAATGCGCGATTTCTTTCGCCCGAGCACATCTCGCAACTTGTCGATCTTTGCGTGATCGACGTCTCATTCATCTCGCTGACTTTGATCTTGCCTCGGGCTTTCGAGTTGATAACCCAAGACGGTATGATTCTGGCGCTGATCAAACCGCAATTTGAATTGGAGCGCGAAGATGTCGGCCGGGGCGGAATCGTGCGCGAGCCGGAGTTGCACGAAAAAGCGCAGCAAAAAATTGTGAAGTTCGTCGAAGAAGCGAACTATCATGTGGTCGGTCTCGTTCCATCGA
>JALYKJ010000235.1 GCA_030774845.1 Verrucomicrobiota bacterium | reverse complement strand
TCTTTGTGCAGGTCACGCGCGATGTTACGCGCGTCCAGGACCGAGCTGTTGATCAGCTGCGCGATTTTTTCCAGATCGCCTTGGTGGACCATGCGATGGTCTTTAAGTCGCAGCGCGGTGGCGCGGGCCAAAAACCCAATCGCGGTCAATTGTTGGCACAATCCATCGTGCAATTCCTGACCGAGCCGCTCCTGCTCGCGGTCGCAGATCTCAAGAATCTGCCCTTCCAGCCCTTTGCGTCTCGTGATTTCACTTTCCAGTTCGGAGTTGGCGACACGCAGTGCTTTCGTTCTTTGTTGCACAAGTTGTTCCAATAATTGTTTCGATCGTTTCAGCGCGGCTTCAACTTTTTTTCGCTGCGTGATGTCGGTGACGACGGCGACGATGTGGCGGACGTTTTCTTCACGGTCGCGGATCGCCGATATGTCGTTATGGACCCAGACGGTCGAGGCGTCAGGCCGGAGGTAACGTTTTTCGATGACAAAGTTCTCACCGGTTCCCCTGGCGAGGGCACGGAATTTTTTCACGTTTGCCGACAAATCCTCCGGGTGGGTGATGTCTTGCATTCGCAGTTTGAGCAGTTCTTCGCGGGAGCGGCCCGCGATTTGGCAATAACGATCGTTGACGAGCACGAACCGTCCGGTCAAATCCGTCTGCGCAATGCCACTGATGGTTTGATTGAACAAAACGCGGAATTGTCCCTCGCTGGCGCGAATGGCCTCGGCAGGCGCGCCGTTGTTGCGAGCATTGGCCTTTCGCGTCCTAGCAGCGACTTTTGCGTTGTTCATAACCGCGGAACAAACTCCCGAGCCCGAATCCCGATCTTACTCGTAAAAGCCTTCCCTCGAAAGGCAAAAAGCTGCCTGTCATTTTAAGCGAAGCGAGAGACCTCACAAGTCGAAGCGCGTGATACGGGCTTTTTGCGCCGAAACCCGAAATCTTCGAATAAAAATATTCTCGCGCCGTCTGAATTTGTCCCCGCCGCTTGGTCGTGTTGGCAAAGTCTTAGACCTTAGATATGAACCTGATTGATTTTGACGAGAAAGCATTGTACGAGAGGAGGCGATTCCCTGATGCGTAAGCTTGCCGATCTGATAGAAACCGAGCTGAAGAAACAGGAGATTTGCGCTGTCTACAATTCGCAGCTCGCGCGGGTGTGGCCCCGAAGCATGAGCCTGGGCAAGCGCAAGCAGCAGATAAAGCGCTTCGCCAAACAGCACGAACTAGCGGTCACGTTTTACGATGTTGGTCTGTGCGTGATTTTTGAGAAACAGCGCGCGCCTACCCGCAGTCCGAAGCGAGTGCTGTTGCTCGAAGGCGACGAAGTAAAACCTTCGCGAAAACGGCGCGGCTGAACTTCGCCAGCTCAGCTTGGGAGAAATCGTTTAATCAACAATCTCGTTAGCTCCAGGTAATTATCCGCCGCCTCGCGCAGTTATTGGATTGACGCTGCATCGGATTGTTGAAACGCTCGTTACGTCAACGCCCCAATTTCATAGGAAGATGTCGATCTTGTGCAAGCAGAAGAGGCGCTTGCCGCCGGGCATTATTGATATTGCTGGCCGGCGCGAAACTTTCGACCGGGCTTAGGCCGCGGTGAGTCTCGAGCTGTGAAGTCCTCGACGCAGGCCCTGGGCCGGTGCACGTAGACCAGCGAGATATTGCGCATCGAAAGCACGAAGCGCCGCTTCAACGGTTTGGCCAATGCCGACAATTCCTTCTTCGACGCTTGGACCCAGGAGCGCAATCCAAAGGCGACTGCGAAGGAACAGCCGCGGCCGGCGCGCCGCCGAGGGACTGCCCGGATGCGCAGCACAGTAAAGGTCCATCCGTTCCATCGCCGCCATCGTTGGATCAAGGACATTCCGTCCATTTGAATTAACCCCGTTTCTCTTTTTCATCCCACCCTCAAAACGCGCAGTTCGTGGCAACTGGATGTGGGTTTTATGGAAAAAGGTGGAGCGCGATAAATCGTCCGGTTTGGATAACACGACCTGTGAGCCATTTAGCTACGGCGAGAGCTTGATCATCAGATTTTTACCTATAGTCGGATTTGCCGTTCGTCTGATTGTGCACTCGAACACCGATCTGAGATTCTCCATCGCGATGCCACTGCTCGCTCCCATCGAACTCTCCGACGCGGAGAAATTGGAGATGCTGCAGCGACTTGATCGCTATCGAAAATGGCGCTCGCTTGACGACAAGCGTTACTGCCTTGCCTGCGGTCAGATCATTGAAGGACGCGATGTTCTGGTCGTTGGCGGTACGCGCGGCACTGGACCGTTGCGCTTGATCTGCCCAACTCGGAACTGCCATTCGATTCCAATGGATTGGGTGATTCCGACAGACGAAGTGCTGGCGCGGATGTCGATGCTGCAAGACGAAGAAACTTTGCCGCCAAAGGCGACAACTCGATCGCGCGAAAAGTTTTCCACGCGATTTCGCAAGTTCGCGATGCAATTTCGTCCAGCCGCTTGATCGACGCTTTCCAAATCCAACGCGTCTAAGGATTTGACCTATTACCGAACCGGTGTGCAGCCCGATTGCGCGCCCGCTCTGGTTTTTCATCGTTGGAGTTACGCAAACAAGTGTGATGAAAAGGAACGACAAAAACTCGTTAGGGAAGCACTTATGTTGAATCCAACTTTGCAGTATGGCAACGGTACGACGGTTTCCGATGAAGCACTCATGGAAGCCATCACTGACCATCGACCCGAGGCGCTGAACGAATTTTATTCGCGCCACGGCAGCAGACTCAAATCGGTCATCGGCAACGTCGTGCATGAGGAAGGCGACGCTGACGATGTGTTGCAGGACATTCTGTTGCAAATCTGGCACGAGGCCGACCATTATTCGCCCAAAGCCGGCAAGTTACTTGGCTGGGTTGTCACACTGGCGCGCCGGCGTGCGATCGATCGACTTCGCCGGAAGCAGGCTTATTGTCGCGCGAAGGAGCGTTACCAGGAGCACCTAAACGAACAGCCGGCGACGGCGCCGGAGAATCACTCGTTCGGCGACGA
>JALYKJ010000234.1 GCA_030774845.1 Verrucomicrobiota bacterium | reverse complement strand
CTTCTTGCCAGACAAGCCGCCAATATCGACCACATCGGCGGCGGCGGCCGACTGTCGTTAAACGTCGTGAGCTCGTGGTGGGCGGACGAGGCCAAAAAGTATGGAGTTCATTTCGAACAACACGACGACCGCTACGCACGCACCGCCGAGTGGTTGGAGGTTGTCGACGGCATGTGGAAGAGAGACGGATTCTCTTTCACTGGAAAATATTACCGCGTCGAAGATGGAGTACTCGCGCCCAAGCCAGTGACGAAGCCGCGTCCGGTCATCTACGCAGGCGGCGAATCGGAAGCGGCCAAGAATTTAATCGCTCAACGATGCGACGCCTACGTGATGCACGGTGATCCGCCGGCGCGGATTCGTGAGAAGATCGCCGACATGCGAGCGCGCCGTGAAAAATTCAAATTGCCGCCAATGAAATACGGCATCGCGGCCTACACTATCGTTCGCGACAAGGAGGAGGACGCAAGAAAGGAACTCGCTCGCATCACCGACGTAAAAGCGTCCGCAGCTGGATTCGACAACTACCAGCAATGGCTGAGCGGAACCAAGCTCGAAGGCCAGATGTCGATCCAAGAATATTCCGTTTCGAACCGAGGTTTACGTTCCGGCCTCGTCGGCACCCCCGATCAAGTCGCAACGAGGATTGCTGAATTCGAGGAAGCAGGCGTCGATCTGCTTCTCTTGCAGTGCAGTCCGCAACTTGAGGAAATGGAACGCTTCGCCGCCGAAGTTATCCGCCAGCCGAACCCTGTCGGAAATTCCGATTAACTGAATGACCGCCATGCGGACCTTCATTCCCGCCGCACTTTCCGATGCGGCGGATCTGTCGCACTGAGATCTCCTGGCCCACTCGTCTGCTCCGAGCTGCAGTAGTTCTCGCATCCCGTGGAATGTCGCGCTTAATTTCGACATCATGACCTCGGCCGAGATCAGGCAATCGTTTCTCGATTTCTTCCGCGAGAAGAAGCACAGCATCGTGCCGTCGTCGCCCCTTTTGCCGGACGCGCCCAATCTTCTTTTCACGAACGCCGGCATGAACCAGTTCGTGCCGATCTTTCTCGGCCAACAAAAGCCGTCATGGAAGCCGGCTCGCGTCGCGGATACCCAGAAGTGCATTCGTGCCGGCGGCAAGCATAACGATCTCGAAGACGTCGGACTCGACACCTATCACCACACCTTCTTCGAGATGCTCGGCAACTGGAGTTTCGGTGATTATTTCAAGAAGGAAGCGATCGAATGGGCGTGGGAGTTAGTGGTCGGCCGCTGGAAATTTCCAGCACAACGGCTCTACGCCACCGTTTACAAACCCAGGCCTGACGAGCCGAGCGAGTTTGATCAAGAAGCGTACGATCACTGGGCGCGGTTGTTTCAGGATGCCGATCTCGATCCGAAGATCCACGTCGTCAGCTCCGGCAAAGCCGACAATTTCTGGATGATGGGCGATACCGGTCCGTGCGGGCCGTGTTCCGAGCTGCATGTCGATCTTACGCCGGATGGCGACACCCGTGGTTCGCTGGTTAACAAAGACGACCCGCGCAGCATCGAGATTTGGAACCTGGTTTTCATTCAATTCAATGCGAAACCAGATGGCAGCTTCGCTCCGCTCCCGCAGCGGCACGTCGATACGGGAATGGGCTTCGAGCGGGTGACGGCAATCATTCAGAACACAAAAAATCTCACCGATTTTTCCGGCACGATCTCGAATTACGAGACCGATATCTTTCGCCCGATCTTCGATGAAATCGAAAAGCTCAGTGGCAAAAAATACGCCAGTACCCTTCCGGATTGTTCGGATCGGGGAGCGCACGCGCCCTCGCGTGCAGCGGTTGGCGCCTCGCCAACCGCATCCGGCGAGGCGCCGGATGCAACGCCCGAGGCGGGTGTGCTCCCCAGAACCGATCAGGAAAAGATCGACATCGCATTTCGAGTGACCGCCGATCACATCCGCGCGCTGAGTTTTGCGATCGCTGACGGGATCATTCCGTCGAACGAAGGACGCGGCTATGTTCTGCGTCGCATTCTGCGTCGTGCGGTCCGTTACGGACGGACGCTCGGCTTCCACGAGCCGTTCTTCTTCAAGCTGGCCGATGTCGTCGCGAAGACGATGGGCGATGTCTTTCCTGAGGTCCGTGCCAAGCAAAAAACAATTCAAGATACAATTCGGCGCGAAGAAGAATCGTTTAACAAAACGCTTGATAACGGCATCGAACTTTTCGAAGACGCGGCAATGATGACTCTCGCGCCAGGACGCGGAGCTCTCATGACTGCCGTTCTTGATGTTGGCGACAAAGATAAGCCGGAGTTTATCGGTGCTACCGAAGGGCGAATGATCACCGGTGAATTCGCATTCAAATTATATGACACATATGGATTTCCTCTCGATCTAACGGAACTGATGGCCCGCGAGCGCGGATTAACTGTCGATGTTGCCGGTTTTGAAAACCTGATGGAGCAGCAACGCGAGCGCGCGCGGAAAGCGCAAAAGAAAGACACAATTTCGGTTCTTCAGTTCGATCCAAATTTGGCGACTGAGTTCATTGGCTACGACCTGCTTGAAGCATCAGCCCAGATCATTCACCTCAAGAACGTATTGCCGCGCCCAGTTGTGAGTACTGATCGATCACCGTTTTATGCAGCTATGGGCGGTCAAGTTGCAGACACCGGCGTGCTCCGCTTCAAAAATCGCGAATACCCCGTGACGGATGTTCAGAAGCAGAATGAGATTCAATTGCTCGTCCTATCAAACTTGCTTGAGATCGACATTGATCATGCCATTGGCGAGGAGGTCACGCTGCGCGTTGATGAGCAACGTCGCCGTAGGATCGAGGGCCATCACACTGTCACACATCTTTTGCATTGGGCGCTGCATGAAGTTATCTCGCGTGATGCGGCACAGAAAGGGAGTTACGTTGGCCCGGATAAATTGACGTTCGACTTCTCGAGCGCCGCGCTTACGCCGCAACAGAAACGCGATGTGGAAAAACTCGTGAACGAAAAGATCGCGGAGGATGCGCCAGTTTCGTGGACCGAAATTCCGTACGCCGAGGCGAAGAAGCGCAAGGACATCCAGCAATTCTTTGGTGAGAAGTACGGCGATAGTGTCCGCGTTCTACAAATCGGCGGTGAGCCGAAGAAACTGAATGGCTACTCGATGGAGCTTTGTGGCGGCACTCATGTAAAG
>JALYKJ010000233.1 GCA_030774845.1 Verrucomicrobiota bacterium | reverse complement strand
CTGCTGGGCGATCAAGTCTCCGTCTTTGCTTTGTCCTTCTCGCCTTTGCATTCCGCTTTGAATTTGGCGAACTGCTCTTTCGTCAGGATGCTTTTCGCCTCCTGCATGTACTTGGCTTCGGTCGCCTCCGAGCAACCGGCTTTGTGGTGTTCGGCCATAGCCGCGTCCATCTTCGTCTTTTGATCAGGTGTCAGGTTGAGCCTTGCCAGCGAAACTGAGCACGCCGGTTTCGCCTCGTTCCCGACTTTCTTGGTGCAATCGCCGTGTTCTCCCGCGAACAGCGTGCCCGCTGCAAACATTCCCGCCACTACTAACGCAATGAATTTGGTCATAAGTGCAATGTGAGACACCGGCTTACGCCATGTCGTTCAAAATCGCGAGCCGCGATTGGCCGTATCGACCCTCACCTGCCGCTTCGCGACTTCCTCTCCCTATCCAGGGAGAGGATTGAGGTGAGGGTACCAGTCCAGCTCGGACCGATTAAGCTTCGGTTTTCTTGGCCGATTTATTGCACTCGGCTTTCAACTTCGCGTATTGATCCGCTGAAAGAATGCCTTGCGCTTTTTTGAGAAACGCTTGCCGGCTTCCTTTCGTGCAACCCGCTTTCATGCATTGCGACTGCCACGCTTCGATCTTGCTCTTCTGATCGGCGGTCAGATTGAGACTCGCCAGATTGGCGCACGATTGCTGGTTCGACGCGTTCTTGGCGCAACACGCCATGTCACCTGCTTTGTCTTTTGCAAACGCGGACGACGCCATCAGCATCGCGGCCGCAACTACTGCTGTCCCGATAATTTTAACCATGGTGACTGATCAGACAGGCGACGGCTTGGGATTGTTCAATCGTATCACCTGAAATCCGGCACTGCCTGGATGAGAAGCGGCACGTCAATCGCCCCGGATACTGCGCTCAGCCGAGTATTCGATCGGACTTTGATTAAAATAACGCCGCAACTCCGCGTAGAGTTTTGGATGACGGGAACGCAGCGCGGATGGTCGTTCAAAAAAAGCTTCGACTGACACGGCGAAAAACTCAGCCGGATTCGTCGCGCCATAAGTGTCGAGCAGGGTTGGAATCCCGGTATCATCCGCCGCCCGCAGCGATGCGAACTCGGTCCGCATCACTTCGCGCCACGACATTTGCTGTTCACGCGTTGCCAGCGTCGGCGCGCCGTCAGCGGCGAAATTCTCGTAGTCCAGTTGGTGAGCGAATTCATGCAGGACAACATTCTTGCCGTCGGAAGGATCAGCCGCGCCAGATTTCACCGCATCCCAGGCGAGCACCATTGATCCCATCGTGCGACCAGTCTCGCCGAGTCGATACATTTTTCCTTCTTCCCAAACCGGACCTTCGACCGGGCGTTGTTCGTCTACCAGATATGTCGACGGATAAACGAGAATGGTGAGCAGCCGCGGAAAATAATCGGTCTTGCGATGCAGCAGTAGAAGGCAGGCCTGCGCTGCGATCGTCACCCGAATTTCGTCGTTGATTTCAAGCCCGGCACAACCTTCGAAACGTTTTTCGGCGAGAAACACCTGAATGTGATCGAGAAGTTCAGCCTGGTCCGTAGCCGACAGCCGGACAAAGAACGCAACTCTGCTTTTAATTATCTTCAGCCACTCGTTCGTAAACGGCCGCGCCCTAAGCCGCTTTCGCTGTCGTTCTTTCAGGAACCCAATGATCACGACGGTAAATCTAACGCGCGATCAGAACCCAAGCCACAGATCGGCACAGATTTTCACAGAGAGGAACGAAACTCTTCCATTGCTTCAGGAAATCTGTGTTCCATCTGTGTTAATCCGTGGCGGAAAATACAGGGGCGTTTTTAGGCTCGCGTCTCAGCGTCATTCAAGTTAGGACTTCGTCCGGAGGTTTTTCTTATGAACAACATCTCAATCTCTCGTCGTAAATTTGCTCACCTGTTAGGCGTCGGCGCCGCTGCCGCGATCGTTCGACCGCGATTCTCGATAGCAACCGAACGTCCGTCGGTTAAAACCGCCCCAACCGGCTCGGTTGTCGTCCGCTTGAGCGCGAATGAAAATCCGTACGGGCCATCAGCGAAAGCGCATCAAGCGATGACGGGCTCGTTCGATCTCTGTTGTCGTTATCCTGATGAAGCGAACGACGTGCTGATCGACAAGATCGCGAAGATCAACGGCGTGAGTCGCGAGCAGATCGTACTCGGCGACGGTTCGAGCGAGATCCTGAAACTTTGCGCCGAGACATTCACCGGACCGACCCAAGGCAAACTCATCGCCGCTGATCCGACATTCGAAGCGATCCTCGAATACTCAAAGGCGAATGGCGCCGACGTCATGAAAGTTCCGCTGACTGCGGATTTCCATCACGATCTCGCGAAGATGGGCGCGGCGGCGAAGAACGGTCTGATCTACATCTGCAATCCCAACAATCCGACCGCGAGCATCACGCCGAAGAACGATTTGGGCGATTTCATTTCGAAAACGCCGCGCGACACGATGATCCTTGTCGACGAAGCGTACTTTCATTACGCCGACAGCCCCGATTACGAGAGCGTGATGCCGATGGTGAAGGATCATCCGAACCTGATCGTCGCGCGGACGTTCTCGAAAATTTACGGCATGGCCGGACTACGCTGTGGCTACGGCGTCGCGCAACTTGAAACGATCAAGCGAATGCATCCGTTTCAAATGTGGGACAGCGTCAACGTCATGGCCCTGGCCGCTGCGAGCGCGAGCCTGGACAATGCCGATCAAGTAAACAACGGCCGGAAGTGGAACAGCGAAGCGAAATCATTCGTCATCGGCGAGCTGGACAGGATGGGTTACAAACTAATTCCGTCACAAGCCAACTTCATCATGTTCGACTGCAAACGTCCGGTCGTTCCGATCATCAAATCGATGAAAGAAAGAAATGTTCAGGTCGGCCGCCTATTCCCCGCGCTGCCGAACCACATGCGATTAACAATTGGTAAACACTCGGAGATGGAATCCTTCCTAGCGGCATTCAAGCAGGTCATGGCTTGATAGCGCCTCCTTGCCACGCCGTAGCCCATGCCACGCCGAAGCTCTTTCGCGAAGGCGGGTTGGCGAAGGCGGGACCATTGGTAAAAAATCCGAGATGGAATCGTTTCTGAGCGCGTTTAAGCAAGTAATGGCGTAACGACGCCCTGCCAATCAATTCTCGACGATCTTAACGCCGTGCTTCTCGAGCATTTCGCGAAGCTCGGGATGAATCTTCTGGCCGTACTTCATGGCTTTGTTCACCGATTGCTCTGCGTTTTTCCAATCCCGCTTGTAAGCGTAATAATTCGCGTAACTCAGATGCGCTGCGCCACATGTCGGATCAATCTCAAGAGCTTTATCCAGCATTTGCAAAGCTTCCGGGAATTTCCCCTCCTGCAGAAGCGCGTATCCCAAATTCGCGTAGGTATAAACGTATAAAGTGTCTCTCTTGAGCGTTTCGCGGTAATACTTGACCGCTTCGTCAAGCTTGCCTTCCGTGCTGTAAACGTAGGCGGCACCAAAGTAAGCAGGTGCGAAATCTGCATCGTGACGAATGGCCATTTGGAAGCGCCGCAGCGCCGTCTCGTAGTCGCCTTGTTGAAAATACTTCCAGCCGAGTTGGACCGCGTCCGGTGCAAAATGCTTCAGGTCACCTTCGGAAAGCGGATCGGGTGCGCCTCTAATGGGTGAGACAAGACTAAGGACGACTAGAGCAGCAAGAGCGAGGCGCATACGCTAAAAAGCGAGCAGGAATCAGGCGCGGCGAGACATTTCCCGACTACGCTCGAAATGATAAGGCGCCGTTTTGGGCATCGACGTGAACGGTTTGGCCTTCGCGGACTTTGCCTTCGAGGATGTCGATGCTGAGCGGGTCGAGAATTTCTTTTTGAATCGT
>JALYKJ010000232.1 GCA_030774845.1 Verrucomicrobiota bacterium | reverse complement strand
GCTCAGAAACGGTCAGGACTTTTGTCGAGGTCTGGAAAAAATCCGCAGTAAGTTCCATTTTTCGCCGATTAGATTAACCACAGAGAGCGCAGAGGACGCAGAGTTTATTTTGTTCTGTTCTCTGTGTGCTCTGCGAACTCCGCGGTAAAGTTAAAGCAACTCTCCCTGCATGCCGGCCGGCGGTTTTAGTCCGAGCTTTTTGTAAGCGTTGGCGGTGGCGACGCGGCCTTGCGGAGTGCGCTTGATGTACCCTTCCATGATCAAGTACGGCTCGTTCACTTCCTCGAGCGTGCCAGCCTCTTCGCCAATCGCGACCGCAAGCGAATTCAATCCCACCGGGCCGCCGTTGAATTTGTGGATCAATGTTTCGATGATGCGCTTGTCCCATTGATCGAACCCGTCGCGATCGATCTCGAGCATCGTGAGCGCTTTATCGGCTAGTTCGCCAGTAATTTTTCCCTGCGCTTTGACTTGGACATAATCGCGGACCCAGCGCAGCAAATTGTTCGCAGTGCGCGGAGTCCCGCGGGCGCGCGCCGCGATCTCGCTCGCACCCGCAGCATCAATATCGACGCCTAACAAGCGCGCGCTGCGCGTGATGATTTTTTGCATTTCGTCCGCGGTGTAATAGTCGAGTCGCGCCGTCATTCCGAATCGGGAACGCAGCGGCGCGCTCACCATCCCCGCGCGCGTGGTTGCGCCGACCAGTGTGAACTTCGGCAGTTGTAACCGCAGACTGCGCGCTTGCGGGCCCTGATCGATGATGATGTCGAGCCGGTAATCCTCCATCGCCGGATAAAGATATTCTTCGATTGTCGGTTGCAGCCGATGGATCTCGTCGATGAAAAGGGCGTCGCCTTTTTCCAAACTCGTCAGCAATCCTGCGAGCTCGCCGGCTTTCTCGATAACCGGTCCGCTGGTGTTTTTAACGTTGACGCCCATCGCGTTCGCGATGATGTAAGCGAGCGTGGTTTTTCCGAGACCGGACGGACCGCTCAACAAAATGTGTTCGAGCACGTCGCCGCGTTTCTTCGCTGCTTCCACCATCAACTCCAAACGCTCGCGCACTTTCAGCTGGCCGGTGAACTCGCTGAACATGGGAGGCCGCAGCGAGATTTCGAAAGCGGCGTCTGGTTCCGGTGGTTTCACAATTTCTAATCCAATTTTTTCGTGAGCACGAGCTCGGTCCCTCGCGGTTTTAAAATGTAATCGACCTTATCAAAGGCATTGCGAATCAAATACAAGCCGATCCCGCCCGGTCTTACCTCAGCGTGATTACGCCCGCGCATCTGGCTCGCCGGAGTTTGTTCGCCGTAATCGCGCAGTCGCATCCGCACACAGGTGCGCAGCGCCTCGACCGAGAGGGCGATCGGTTGATCGTCGCGCAAGTCGTAAGCGTAACGGATCACATTCGTGCAAGCTTCGTCGATCCCAAGCACCATCAGCGTCCGCTGTTTTTCCGAGAAAGGATGGCGAGACAGGAATTTCCGGACAAAGTTCCGCATCAACGCGAGATTGGCGGTATGGCTGGTGAACTCGAGCTTTCCTTTCTTCATTGATCAAACTCAAACGCGAGCACAGCTTAGCGCTCAATCAAGTGCCGATCTGAAACCAGATTGGACAGCGACCCAAAGAGGTTGTTCAGTCTCGCGCATGTGGAGAACGTTGGTCGCGCTCGTGCTTTTCGTTACACCGGCTTTGGCTCAGGAACGGTTGTCCGCTTACGACGCGCTCCGCGTCGTGGGCGTCCACATCAATCGCGACGCGGTGAATCACGTCATTTCCGTCACCGGCACACACGGGGATCCGCAACCTGAAACATGGAGAATTCTAATCGACGATCGTCGCGGTAACGGCAGCGTCCGCGAAATCCAGGTTAGAAATGGGCAGGTTGTTTCAGAGCGGCCGAGCTCGGTTGTCGGTTCAAGCGAAGGCGCGACTATTAACACCACGCGATTGAATCTCGACTCGAGCGGCGCGTTTCAAGTGGCCAGTCACATTGCCGAAAAATCGGGAACGCACTTCGACAGCGCGAGCTACACTTTGCGGACCGATCAACATGGCGATCCCGTCTGGATCGTAACGCTGCACGCGGTCAACGGCCAGCCCGTTGGCACAATTCACATCGGCGCAAATCGGGGAAACGTGACCCGGACCGAAGGAATGTTTGCCGGGACGAACATGAACGACGTGGAAACCGAGCGCGAAGTCGCTCAGGAACCGAGCGATGAAGACGAAGGAGAACACGGACCGTTTCACGGCGTGAGACAGCGAATGCGCCCATATTTTCAGCGCGCTCAAGACGAGGCGAGCGGAATGTTCGACCGCGTGCGGCGTTCCTTCACAGATTTTATTAATCGCTGACCGCAAAGATCGACGCGCCTACGCTGCGCTACGGCGTGGCAAGCAATCGCAAGATGGGCATATTTAAGCAATGAAATCAGACACACCGGCCGAAGTTTGGCCGGAGCTGAATTACGCCGACTGGAAGGAAACATGCACCACGCTCCACATGTGGACGCAAATTGTCGGCAAAATCCGGCTTTCACTCACGCCGTGGACCAACCATTCGTGGCACGTCACGCTTTACGTGACATCACGCGGCCTAACGACTTCGCCGATTCCACACGGCTCCGACACTTTCGAGATTCGTTTTGATTTCATCGATCACCAGCTTCGGATTCTGAAAAGCGATGGGGGACAGCGCTCGCTTGAACTGAAACCGCGCAGCGTCGCGGATTTCTACAAAGCGGTCATGGCCGCGCTGGACGAACTCGATCTCGCCGTCAAGATCGACATCTTGCCGAACGAGATCCCCGATCCAATTCCTTTTGATCGCGATGAGCAACATCGCTCTTATGATCGAGAATATGCCAATCGATTCTGGCGCGTTCTTGTTCAGGCTGATCGCGTCTTCAAAGAATTTCGCTCGCGTTTCTGTGGAAAATGCAGCCCGGTCCATTTTTTCTGGGGCGCGCCGGATCTTGCAGTCACGCGTTTTTCCGGCCGGGCCGCGCCGCCGCACCCCGGCGGATTTCCGCACCTGCCGGACACGGTCACGCGAGAAGCGTACTCGCAGGAAGTGAGCAGCCTTGGCTTCTGGCCCGGCGCAGACGCAATGCCGCAAGCCATTTTCTATTCGTATGCTTATCCGGAACCGAAAGGGTTTTCAGAAGCGAAAGTGAAACCGGACGCGGCTTCCTATAATTCACAATTCAAGGAATTCGTGCTCCTCTACGATGCCGTTCGGACTTCAAAATCTCCGGACGATGCGATTCTCGATTTTGCTCAGAGCACGTACGACGCGGCGTCGACTTTGGGTGATTGGGACCGCGCCGCCCTGGAGGAAAAGAAACCTTCCTTGCATTCCGCGCGGCAACATTCGTAATTTGGCACGATGAGTTCTCAATGCGCTGCCGAACAGCACGCCTGGCGCGAAGTGAAAGATGGTTGGCGGCCGCTTTACGGCGATGTCGATTCAATGGGAGTCGCCGTCGAGTGGCACGACTTCCGCACGGCGCGTTCGTTCAATTGGGGACGGACATTTCATCCGCGCAGCCTTGAGTTTTGTTTAAATCTCGAAGGTCACGGCGAAGTTGGTGCTGCCGGAAAAACGAATTACGCGCCGGGAAATTCAGGCTACTACGCAATCGGCGACGAACCACTTCCGGCCTCGCGGCGCGCCAACGATCGTCACCAATTTGTGACGCTCGAGTTTTCGAGAAAGCATTTGCAAAAGCAGTTCGTGCAAAATGAAGCCGATCTGGAGCCGCAAATTAGGCGCGTGATCTTTGGCGGTAAAGACGAAACCGTTGTTGCGCCGACGCGTCCGATGTCGATCCAACAGCGTGCCGTCGTCGCCAGTCTCGCTGAACCGCCGGTTTCGAAAGCGGCGCAAATTCTTTGGTATCAAAGCAAGGCGCTCGAACTGATGGCGCATTTCCTTTTTGAGCCGAAGGACCCGGAATTTTTCTGTATGCGACAAAAACGGGTGGCGCGCGAAAGGGTCGAACGCGCGAAGGAATTGCTGTCGCGCAATTTAACGAATCCGCTCACGCTCGAAGCGCTCGGGCAGGAAGTCGGCTGCAGTCCGTTTTATTTGAGCCGGATGTTTTCGCGCGAGGTCGGTCTGACTATTCCGCAGTATTTGCGGAAGCTTCGAATGGAACGCGCGGCCGAATTGTTGCGCACCGGTCGCTACAATGTGACCGAAGCCGCAACCGAAGTCGGTTACTCCAGTCTCAGTCATTTCAGCAAAGCATTTTGCGAAACGATCGGCTGTTGCCCGGTGTTGTATCCAGCGGCCAGGAACGTGATTCTTGATCGCTGAGGCGATCACGTAAATCGAGAATCGAGATTCGTGAATCGATTTATCGATTTAACGGTTCACGATTTAACGAATCCATGAAAATCATCCGCGCGCTCATTTCCGTTTCCGACAAAACCGGCATCGCCAAATTCGCGCGGGTGCTCGAGCAGCAGGGCGTCGATATTATTTCCACCGGCGGCACCGCGGATTTGCTCCGAAAGGAAAAAATTCCGGTGCGCGAAATCTCGAGTTTCACCGCGTTTCCCGAAGTGCTGGAGGGGCGAGTCAAGACTTTGCATCCGCGCGTCCACGGCGGTCTGCTTTACAAACGTGGCAATCCCAAACACGAAGCCGAAGCACGGGAATGTGGCTTCGAGCCGATCGATCTCGTCGTCGTGAACCTCTATCCGTTCGAAAAAACAATCCAAAAGCCCGACGTCACGCTGGCCGAGGCGATCGAGAACATCGACATCGGCGGGCCGTCGATGATCCGGAGTGCGGCCAAGAATTATGAGTCGGTCACGGTCGTGGTCGATCCGGCCGATTACGACGGCGTCTTGGAAAACATGCGCGAGAACAATGGCGAGACGACGCTGAAATTGCGCGAGCACCTCGCGATCAAGGCTTTCATCAAAACTTCCGACTACGATCGGACGATCGGAAATTATTTGAATCGGGAGCAGATCACGGAGGCGTCGTTCTCACTTTCGTTGCCGCTGGTGACCAAATTGCGTTACGGCGAAAATCCGCATCAGAACGCCGCTCTCTACGGCGACTTCGATCGCTACTTCGAAAAACTCCACGGCAAAGAGCTTTCCTTTAACAACATTCTCGATATCAGCGCCGCTACCAACCTGATCGCGGAATTTTCTCAACCAACCGTGGCGATTCTGAAACACACGAATCCGTGCGGCGTGGGCTCCGATGTCGATCTTCGTAAAGCGTGGGAGAAAGCATTCGCCACCGACAAGCGGGCGCCATTCGGCGGAATCATCATTTGTAATCGCTCGATCGATGAACCGCTCGCCAAAACGATCAGCGAGATTTTTTCGGAGGTAATCATCGCGCCGGATTTCGACGCGAACGCGCGTGCCATTCTGCAAAAGAAAAAAAATCTGCGCCTCATTCACCTTGCCAGCTCCGCGCTCGAGGCGCGACCGGCGGTGGATCTTCGCTCGGTTTGCGGCGGCCTTCTGGTTCAGGATTCCGATAGCGTGAGCGAAGCTCCGGAGCAGGTCGTGACCGAGCGGCGTCCGACGAAAAATGAATTGAACGCAATGCTTTTCGGCTGGCGCGTGGTCAAACATGTGAAATCGAACGCGATTGTTTATGCCGCGGCCGATCGCACACTCGGCATCGGCGCCGGACAAATGTCGCGCGTCGATTCCTCGCGCATCGCGATTTGGAAAGCGGAAGAAGCGGGGCTCTCGCTCAAAGGAAGCGCAGTCGCGAGCGACGCGTTCTTTCCATTTCCTGACGGTTTAATCGCAGCGGCCGACGCCGGCGCGACCTGCGCGATTCAACCGGGCGGTTCAGTGCGCGACAGCGAAGTGATCGCCGCGGCGGACGAACGCAAAATGGCGATGATCTTTACCGGCGTTCGCCATTTCCGGCACTAAGATCGACAAACTGTAGTGTCCGACGTCTCGGCGGAAGGGTCTTTGAATTTGCCGCTAAGGGACAGCGGCCTTTACAGAAGACCATTGCTCACGGTTGAAAGGTGATCGGCACGAGCACGGTCCAATCGTGGGCGCCGGGCTCCGCTTTCCATTCCTGAAGCGCTTTGATCGCGGCTTGATCGAGAATGGATTGTCCGGTCGATTCGACTGCTTGCACGTTTTTTACCAGTCCGTTGGTATCGAAGGTAACGCGAAACTTTCCCGCGCCCGTAGTCGGTCCGGAACGAAGTATCCGCGCTCCATAAGGATATCTGGGCGCCGGACTGTAAATGACTCGTGGATTTCGGGCGAACTTCGGCGTCGGCGATGGTGAAACGGTCGGCGATTCAACTGGGGCCGCAGCCCAACGACCAGTCCCCGCTGATTTTGACTGCGCCAACAACGGATCGAGCAAGCCTGTCGGTCTCAAGCCGTTTTTCGTGGCGATTCCAACAACTTCGCCCTCCGCATCGACAACTGGCGAGCCGGCTGCGTCATTCGGAATCGCTCCACTGATTTGGAATCCACCCTTTTTTGGATCGGATCCGAGCGAAGTGATTGTGCCAGCCGCGGCAGGCTGCTCTTTGTGTTGTAGCGAGCTGCCGATGACCACGGCCCAGGCATTCACGGCAGTTGCTTTGGAGTTTTTAGCGAGCGGAAGAAACGGCACACCGGTTTTGGTTTCGGCTCGAAGAACGGCGAGATCAGAGTCCTGAGAGGACGCAAGCACGCCGGTTACGTTGCGAATTTTTCCATCGGGAGATTTGGCGACGCCATACGCCGCGTCCGCCACTAATGTCCAACTCGTGACGAGAAGTCCGTCGCCCGAAACAAAGAAAGCGTTGCCGGTGCGCAGAAGCTGACCCTTTACGTCGAAGACTGTGATTTCAATAATCGCCGGCGCTGCCTTGTGCGCGACCTTCTGAAATTCTGGCGGCGGCGTTTGCGCCGGCGGGGTTGCGGTGACTTGTGCTACTGAAACGGAAGGACTCGCCGCAACATTCGGAGCGGTCGTTGTTGCGGGCGGTGCCGGAGTCGGAGTTGGCGTCGCCGGCAGCGCGGTAACTTGTGATGGAGGATTTCGTCCACACCATGAATAAGCCAGGACAACAAAAAGGATGAGTCCACAAATGAGAGCGAGCGTGGATTGCCTCATGAGAGACTCGTCACCATCACCGATCAATATCCGGGCGTGGAGTTTCTTACCGCGCGGCTGACAATCGCCACATCCAAATGCTCAATCCGCCGGCCACAACGACCGCAACCCCGCTTCCCCAAATCGGGAGCTGATGCGAGCCGATTTGCACCGTGAAATTCGCGAACAATAGTCGGTAGATATGGACGAGACACATGAGACCGAAAATGACGCTGGCCACCTGCAATGCAGTTCTTTGTGAGTTCATGC
>JALYKJ010000231.1 GCA_030774845.1 Verrucomicrobiota bacterium | reverse complement strand
TTTACGAGCCCTACCTGCAATTCACCGCGCATCTGAATATTTTCAACGATCGCTTGCTACACGGTTTCACTTTTGCTGAGAGCGCGTATTCATCGATCGAAGTTCTTTCCTGGATGTCAGTGATGGTCGGCGATCCATTGTATCGTCCGCACGGATCCTGGTTGCAGATCGATACCGTGGCCGATTCTGCAAAAACGAACCCTTGGAAAATGTATCACGACTTCGCGGTGCGGAATTTTGGAAGCGCATCGGCGCAATATCGTTCTCTCGGGCGGCAAGTCGCATTGCGCGCGCATAATTGTCCGATGATTGAAGATCTCGGATTGATGGAGGCGGGCGATGGCAATTTGGCCTCGGCCACGAACTACTTCGGCCAGGCGCGCACGTGCTACACAAATCGCGACGACATTCTGCGCGTGGTAATCGAAGAGGCGGACGCGTGGAAAAAACTCAATAAGCCTAAGCGCGGTGTCGATCTCATCCGTAGCACTTTGCGGATCGCCGGCGACGCGCCCGCGGCGCCGTTGCTCAGGAATATCGAACAGGAATTGCGGGGGGTATCACCGACGCCCACAGCGAAACCGCCCCCGCGCGGACGCTAACGAATGATACCGCGCTCGGTTTTTTCGATGAACTCAACAATCTCGCGCACCTCTTGGCTTTGCGGCAGTTCATTTCGGACCGCTTCCAGCGCCTGGGCCGTATTATATTTAGAGCGGTAGATGAGGCGGAACGCTTCTTTGATCCATTTGACGTTTTCCACTGGAAAATTTTTCCGGTCCAAGCCAACGAGATTGACACCGCGAATTTCCGCCGGATTTCCGTCCGCGACCATGAACGGCGGAATGTCCTGGACGATTTTCGAGCAGCCACCGGTAATAGCGAAACGGCCGATCCGGCAAAATTGATGGACTGCGGTCAGCCCCCCCATCACCGCGTTGTCGCCGACCTGTACATGTCCGGCCAATGTTCCGTTATTGGAAAAGACAACGTCGCTTCCAACCGTGCAATCGTGGCCGATGTGGCTATAGGCCAAGAAATTTCCGTGGCTGCCCATTTGCGTTTTCCCGTCGCTGGTGGTGCTCCGGTTCACTGTAACGAATTCGCGAAACGTATTTTCGTCGCCAATTTCCAAATAGGTTGGCTCGCCCGCGTATTTGAGATCTTGCGTTTGCTGACCGATCGAGCAGTAGGCATAAAATTTATTCTTAGCTCCGGCACGCATCGGTCCCTGCAGCGTGACGTGATGTTGCAGCCAGCAATTCGCGCCGATCCCAACATTCGCGCCGATCACGCAGTACGGGCCGACGATTGTTCCCGCACCAATCTCCGCGCCAGGATCGACAATCGCCGTCGGATGAATCTGCACGTCGCTCATCTATCGAGAAACGTGAACATCAATTCGCCTTCGGAAACGATTGCGTCGTTTACCACGCAATGGCACTTCGCTTTGGCCAATCGCTCGCCGCGCGCTTTCGTCAGCTCGGCATGAATGAACATCGTGTCGCCCGGCATTACCGGTTTGCGAAACTTCACGTCGTCCGCGCTCATGAAATAACCGATTCGGCTGCTCGTTTTCGCGAGCTTGAACAGCAGTAAGCTCGCGACCTGTGCCATCGCTTCCACCTGCATCACTCCCGGCATCACCGGATGGCCCGGAAAATGTCCCTGAAAAAATGGTTCGTTGATCGTGACTGATTTCATGCCGATGCATTTTGTTCCGCTTTCATCGAAGCTGATGATCCGATCGACCATCAAAAACGGATACCGATGCGGCAGAATCTGCATGATCTCTTCGCTGTCTAGTCCGCCGTCGCCTTTCGGCATGACCCGCGGCATCGCGAGCGCGTCGCGACGCGATTGTTCTTTCGCGATCACGCGAGCCAACTCCGCATTCGCCGCGTGTCCGGGCTTGACTGCGATAAGATGGCCACGAATTCGACAACCGACGAGCGCGAGATCGCCGACAATGTCGAGAATTTTGTGTCTGACGAATTCGTCCTGGAAACGCAGCGGCTCTTTGCTCAGGACCGCGTCGCCGCGCACCACGACCGCGTTTTCCAAACTACCGCCCTTGATTAAATTTTTCTCTATCAGCGACTCGACGTCTTCGTAGTAAACAAAGGTCCGCGCTGGCGCGATCTCGCGCTCAAAAAGTTCCGGCATGATATCGGTCGACAAAAATTGCGTGAAACGATTGTTCGGCCCGGCTTGCGTGCATGAGACCCGGAAGCCGTTGTCGTTGGGCAAGAGAATCAGCATCGCGCCGGTTTTCGTTTCGATGTTGATCGGTTCTCGAACGTGGAAAAATTTCCGCGGCGCCTCCTGCGCCGACACGCCCGCGCGTTTGATTACATCGACATATGCTTTCGCGCTGCCATCGCCGATCGGTGGTTCGTTCGCATCCATTTCCACGATCGCGTTGTCCACGCCCATCGCTGACAGCGCGGCCAGCACATGTTCGACCGTGTGCACGCGCATCGATCCCTCACCGATCGTCGTCGCGCGTTCGACCATTTTGAGATTGTCGATCTTCGCATCGATTGTCGGCTCGTCCGGCAAATCCTTACGCTTGAATTTAATTCCGTGATCGGTCGGCGCCGGATGCAGCTTTAGCGAAACTTTCTCGCCGGTGTGCAGCGATGTCCCGCTGAAGCCGGCGGCTTTCGTCAGCGTGTGTTGAAATTCAGGCGCGGAAGCCATGACGCCTAACTAAACAAAGAT
>JALYKJ010000230.1 GCA_030774845.1 Verrucomicrobiota bacterium | reverse complement strand
CATTCAGCCTGTTTTATTCACAGCATTTTGTGAATAAGGGTTTAATTTTCGAAGCTTCGCGGCCTAAGTTGTCGATCTTCAATGAAGCTGTCCGAAATTGCTGCGACTCTGCGGGAAATCGGCGTTTCACCGGTCAAAAGCCTCGGCCAAAACTTTTTGCACGATCGCAATCTCGCGCGATGGACTGTCGATCAAGCAAGCATCAGCCCAGAAGATTTTATCGTTGAGATCGGTCCTGGTCTCGGCGCGTTGACGGAACTTGCACTGGCGAAAGGCGCGCGTGTTCTCGCGATCGAAAAAGATAAGCGTCTGGCGGGATATCTGCGCGACAAATTTCGAAATCTCGCTCTCGAAATCGTGCACGGCGACGCGCTCGAATTTGATACGCGAGTCCTGTACACGCAGCCCAAAGTGAAATTGCTCGGAAATCTTCCGTACTACATTTCGAGTCAGTTGTTGATCAAGTTCCTGGAATATCCAAGTCCTATTTCTCTGTGGTTGTTCATGTTACAAAAGGAGTTGGCGCGGCGCCTCGTCGCTGCGCCTGCGACCAGCGATTACGGCGCGCTTACGCTTCAGATCCAATTGGAACATCGCGTGGAATATTTGCGAAAAGTTTCGGCGAGTGTTTTTCTCCCGAAACCTGATGTCGACTCCGCGCTGGTTCGCATTTCACCACGCGATCCGCAGGAGCTTCCCGCCTGTGATCACAAGGCCTTTCAAAAATTAGTGCGCCGCGGTTTCTCACAGCGACGCAAACAACTCGGAAAACTTATTCGGGAAGACCTCCCGGACTGGGAAGACGCAGCAGTCGAGCTAGGCTTGAATACTCGCGCGCGCGCCGAAGAGCTTTCTCTCGAGCAATGGATCGCCCTAACGAATCGGATTGCGCCGTTCCCCGCAGAAGTCATCACTGATGCGCCCGAAGAGCAGTTCCCAGTGGTGGACAAAAAAGACCGGCTCAGAGGGACGGCCCCTCGGAGCAAAGTGCATGCGAATAACTTGCTCCACCGGGCTGTCCACGTGCTGATTTTCAACCCTGCCGGGGAGGTCTTTCTCCAGATGCGCTCTCGCTGGAAAGATCGACATCCACTGGCTTGGGATTCGAGCGCGGCTGGGCATGTCAACGCCGGCGAAGAGCATGATCAAAGCGCCGCCCGCGAACTTCGCGAGGAACTTGGCATCGATATTCAATTGCTAAGGGTTGCTAAGCTTCCAGCATCCGAGCGGACCGGTTATGAATTCATTTGTCTTTACCGCGGATCGCACGATGGCGAGTTGCGGCTGAACTCGAGCGAAATTGAGGCAGGTCGATTTTTTCCGCCAACGATCGTGGACGGATGGATCAGGGCGCGCCCGAGAGACTTTGCGCCCGGATTCGTTGAGTGCTGGAAAATCTGGCGAGAAAAAAATCCTTAACGCCGTCGGCGTCGGCGCGATGTCGATCTTGTCCGGCGTTTGCCAGCGCGCCCCATGGCCGTGCGCTTGAATTTCCGCGCCGCGCGCCGCGCGCCTTCCTTTCCCCCATGAAGGGAATCGCTAAACATTCTCGTCATAGCATTTTTTCCGCGCAAAAGGTGCACTTGAAAACCGTGCGTTTGTTTTTTCGCGCGCGCCTTGGTGTCAATGCGGCGGATATTCGGTTCTGAATCGGGATTGGATCGTCTTCGCATGAGCGTCTGCCTAACAACTACTTCAAACAGCGCGAGAATCAACGAGTCGCGATGTTTTTATCGCGGCGGAGTCTTTTCCGGCGGCGGCAAATCCCATGCGCGCCATTTTTTTTCATACTCATCGACAGGTAGGAGCACGTAGCACGGGTGGCGTGAGGCCCGCATCCACGTGATCATTTTCACGAGCTCAGGTTCCGCCATGGTCGTGCAACCCGTCGTCGCACGATTGACGCCGCGGCGAATGTGGAAAAAAATCGCACTGCCCGCACCGGGAACCGGCGGATCGGAGTTGTGCCGGATCTCGACCAGCCAATGGTAGGCGAAATCGCCCGAGCGCATCTTTTCGTGGGTGTAATTATCGGGCGGACTTTTTGGATCGATGACGATGTGGCGATTGTAATTCGGCGAGCGCGGATCATCGCTCCAAACGTCCGCTTCCGTGACCGGGTGATAAGGATAGTCCCCGCCCGGCGGTAATTTGGCGTCGTAACCAAAAACGTTCCCGATTGCGAAAATTCCCGCAGGCGCACGCCCATCGCGCTCTCTTTTGTGCAAACCGGGCTCATCCTGACCGCCGATGCCGCTGCCCCACGCGAGACCATTTTTACCAAACAACACCGGCACTGGCGACGTAACCGCGGTCCAAGTTCCACCGCGTAAGCGCTCGAACAATTGCAACTTACCGCGCATCGAATTCCAGTCCGGCGCGACGCCCACAATGAGCTGCGAACAATCCGCCGGGACGCCATCGGCATACACGCTGCTAGCGACAATCATTGCCACTCCAAAAAAAACTCCGCGCAAGATCGACATAAAGATTCGCAAATGTAGACGCTCGGCTTATTGATTTCCTCGTTTGTCGTGAAAAAAATCTGGGCGGCTCTAATCCTGATCGTTGTTGTCTTCATTAGCTATGCGCCGGCTGTGCGCAACGGTTTTGTCTGGGACGATACCGCGCTGATTTTGCGCGATCCGCTGATTCGTAGCTGGCGATTGATACCGGAAGGTTTTAATCATTTTCTTTTCGTCGACGCGACCGCTTCGGATTTCTATCGGCCGATTCAACGGCTCAGTTACACGATCGATTATGCGGCCTTTGTTTTTCGGCCGGCACCTTATCACCTGACTAGTGTGCTTTGGCACAGCTTCGCGGCCGTCGCGTTGCTTTTATTCGCCGAGGAATTGTTGTCCATCTTCGGCATCGAACGCCGAAGATGTCGCTTAATTGCACTGGTCGTAGCTTTGATCTGGGCAATTCATCCAGTCCAGAGC
>JALYKJ010000229.1 GCA_030774845.1 Verrucomicrobiota bacterium | reverse complement strand
CCTCACCTTAATCCTCTCCCCTCGTTGCGAGGGGAGAGGGGAGGGTGAGGGGTGGCTCGTCTTTAGCAGACTTGCTCATGCCTTTCGCGAATCGGCGCCATGAGCCGATCGGATTTGCCGGCGCTGACCATCGCCGATCTCCAATCTCTTCTTCGCCGAAAGGAAATTTCGCCGCGAGAAGTGATTGACGCGCTCCGCGGGAGAATCGAAAAAATTGAACCGAAAATCGACGCCTATCTTTCGATCGATTTCGAAGCTGCCGAGAAGGAAGCTGAAAAAGCAGATGTCGATCTTCCACTCGGCGGTGTTCCGATTGCAATCAAAGACATCATCAATGTCAAAGGACAACCGTGCACCTGCGCGTCGAAAATTCTGACGAACTATCGCTCGCCTTATGATGCGACGGTAATTCGAAAACTGCGCGCGGCCGGGGCGGTCCCGTTCGGCAAAACCAACATGGACGAATTCGCGATGGGCTCGTCGACTGAGAATTCGAGTGTGAAAGTGACGCACAACCCGTGGGACTTCTCTCGAGTGCCGGGTGGTTCCAGTGGCGGCTCGGCCGCGGCGGTCGCAGCGGACGCTGCGTTCGGAGGACTCGGCACCGACACCGGCGGATCAATTCGGCAACCTGCGTCGCTGTGCGGGATCGTGGGCGTGAAGCCAAGTTACGGCCGCGTTTCTCGTTTCGGTTTGGTCGCGTTCGCATCTTCGCTCGATCAAGTCGGCCCGCTGACAAAAACGGTGCGCGACTCGGCCATGATCATGAACGCGATGGCCGGCCACGATCCGCAAGATTCGACATCGCTAGACGAGCCGGTACCCGATTACACAAAAAATCTCGGGCGCGATTTGAAAGGAATGCGTTTGGGTTTGCCGAAAGAATACATGATCGGAGGGATCGATCCGCAGGTGAAATCGGCGGTCGACGTTGCGATCAAACAATTGCAATCGCTCGGTGCGAAGATTGTCGATGTTAGTCTGCCGCACACCGACTACGGCATCGCCGTTTATTATTTTCTGGCAACGGCGGAAGCGTCCGCGAACCTGGCCCGCTTCGACGGCGTCCGTTATGGCCACCGCGCTAAAGATCCAAAGAACCTGCTCGATCATTACGGCCGGACGCGTGAGGAAGGTTTCGGCGCGGAAGTAAAACGCCGGATAATTCTGGGCACTTACGTTTTGAGTTCCGGTTACTACGACGCTTATTACGTCCGCGCGCAAAAAGTCCGCGAGCTGATCCGCCAGGATTTCGTTAAAGCGTTCGAAAAAGTTGACGCAATCGTGTCGCCGACCTCACCCGTGCCGGCGTTCAAGCTCGGCGAGCGCACCGCCGATCCGTTAGCGATGTATCTGGCCGACATTTTCACGAACACCGGAAACCTCGCTGGCATTTGCGGGATCAGCGTTCCGTGCGGTCTGGCAAAAGTGAATGGGAACCAGCTGCCGATCGGACTACAAATTTTAGGCAAAGCGCTCGACGAAGCGCGCATCTTCCAAATCGCGCACGCCTACGAACAAAGCACCGGCTGGCACAAGCAGAAGCCGAAGATCTGAAGTCGCTCAACGCGTCGGATTCTTCTCAGGGGTCACACGACACGATAGGTCGTTTTAGCTCCAACCTGAACGCGCAATTTCCTTACGATCTCTTTCGACCGGTCAATGTCTGAACCCATATTCATGAACGGATTCTGCTTTTGGTGAGACGTTGGAATCGGATAACGTCCGCGCCAATCGATAATTGCTTCAATTCTCTTCAGTAGGTAACTCTCTGGATCAGAAACCTTCATTCCAGTCTCTTTAACGAGCGCCAACACCGCGTGACTCTTTAGAGATTCAGGTAGCCTGCCGCCCTTTAGCTTCTCCCAATCTCGAGATCGTTCATGCGGTCTCAATTCCGCGACCAAATGCCCTTTACACAGGTTTTCAATTACCAAGCCTGCCAGCATCAAGTGCACATTTTCGAGACCATATTCAGGTACGTTCTGACCGTTCGGATCATTCAAATTATCCCGAAGACAGTTCCAATAGTGGCGAACCCCAGGTTCTAACAGCGTCATTGCTTGCTCAAGTCGATTGGCTGCGTCAAACCATGCTTGCTGCGAGAAAGCTGACTGTGAATAGCGCGTAATCTTTGCTCGATCATGATCGGTTAAAGGCTTGCTGAGTTTTCTCATAGCTTACTGATTCTACAAGATTTGGGGCGGCATTCCGGGACTATGAAATGCCCATCTGTGGAGCTCGCCGAAGAAGACCATCTCAATCATGGTCACGCCTTTTTCTGGCTTCTCGCAAATCGCATATCGAAAAACATTAGGATTGCTGCCGTGAAATTCAGACCCGCGCATTTCTTCGTTAAACGACTCTCGTTGCCGCTGGAGCAGTCTAGCCTTTTCAGGATTAGGCAAATCGAAATCTAAGTTGGCGACGTTTAATGTTAATTTCAGCGGCTTAAAGTTCTCGTAAAAGTAAACCCCACGGGCGCATAAATCTAAAATGCGAACCATTCTCTTTGCGTCTACTGCGCCGACGAAGTTCTCGCCCAATTG
>JALYKJ010000228.1 GCA_030774845.1 Verrucomicrobiota bacterium | reverse complement strand
TTCCCGAGCGATCTCTACTTTTCAGACAGAAGATTCTCCAATGGATCCGTACGCGAAACCTAACGAGCGAAAAGTTGGCGCACAACGGCCGAAGGTTTCGCATTTGCCAAGTGAGATCGACAATCGCACACGCAATCAGCGTTGCGCAGAAAAGCAGGTGGTCGCAGCTCAGCGACGCGCGATCAAGAAGTCAGCGCGTCAGCGTTTGAAAAAGCACATGCTCGACCAGCTGAAAGAAGAATCAAACTAATCAGGAAAGCAGGAAGCCAGGAAAAACTCGTGGACAGGATGTAGTGGATTAAAGGATTCTGAATCCCAGAAATCTTGCCTGCTCGCGAAGGCTTTCGGAGTTAATCCCGTCGGAAAGCGCCGGAATTGGTCATTTCGGTGCCCCGACTTTCGCACTGCCGAGAAATGTCGCGTTCTCATCTACGACGAATCGCGGCGCCTCGATGTCGCCGTGCAAGGTGCATCCGGCCAGTAGTTCGCAGCGTTCGCTCGCGGAAATATTGCCCTCGACTTTTCCCCGCAGCTTCACTGTTTTCGCCCTCACTTCGCCGCGGATAAATCCGTTCTCAGCGATCGTGAGGGTTCCGGTGGAGTCGATCGAGCCTTCCACGTTGCAATCAATCACCAGTTCGTTACGAAACTTGACCGTGCCTTTGATCGAAACTCCACTTGAGAGAAAGTCGGGAGATTGCGCCGAGATGGATGAACCGTTGGGTTGCTCCGGGACTGCCAATGCCGCGGGCTCAGGCTTTCGAGTTGAAAACATTGCCATATGGATCCTCCGATTCCTCCAATTTTGACCTCCTGAAAAGCTAATCTTATTCCGCGCACCTCAATGGATTCAAAACCTGTGGAAATCCGCGTCATCCGCGGTTAAACCGATCTCATGCTTTTTCTGGACGAAGAACAGGTGCGGAAGCATTTGCGGATGAAGGAATTGATTCCGGCAATGGAGAAAGCACTGATCGATTTCTCGGCTGGAAAAGTGGTGCAGCCGGTCCGGCAAGTGATCCCGGTCGATCCGCCGGGCGGGTTTTATGGAATGATGCCGGCGCTAACTCCGGAAGGATTGGGTCAGAAAATTGTGACGTTCTATCCGCCGAATGCGGAAAAGAATTTGCCGACGCACATGGCGACAATTCTTCTGAACGATCCGGAAACGGGCGTGCCGCGCGCGGTGATGGACGGCAGATTAATCACGGAGATGCGCACTGCGGCGGTTTCAGCCGCGGCGACGAAACTTCTCGCGTCACCGAATGCGAAAGTTCTCGCGATCCTTGGCAGCGGGGTGCAAGCGCGCAGCCATGTCGAAGCACTGAGACTCGTCAGGCAATTTGATGAAATTCGCGTTTGGAGTCCCAACAAATCGCACGCAGAGAGTTTCGCGAAAGAAATTGGCGCAGAGGCGATGTCCGCAGAAGAAGCGGCGCGTAACGCAGATGTCATTGTCACTGCGACCAGTTCGAAAGTTCCCGTGTTGCGCGGCGCCTGGTTGAAACCGGGTTGTCACATCAACGCGGTCGGTGCGTGTCGGCCAGATTGGCGCGAGCTGGACGACGACGTGATGCGAAATGTCCTCTTCGTCGATTCGCGCGAAGCGGCAATGAAAGAATCCGGTGATGTGATTCTTTCCGGCGCGAAAATTTATGCCGAGCTTGGCGAAGTGTTCGCGGGAAAGGTTCCGGCGCGCGCTGAGGAAATCACAATTTTCAAGTCATTAGGCATGGCCGTGGAAGACATTGCCGCCGCCATGCTGGTTTATCGATCGGCGAGCGCGACTTTGTAAACATTGCGCTGCCTCAGCTCGGCGAAGAAATTGCGCGGATTCACTTGGATTGCGAGGAAGCGTCCTTCGCCGCGGTTGATGCGAGTTTTTGGAAGCGCGGATCGTTCTGGAGCGGATCGAACATCGGATCGAGCCGGAGCAGCGCAGGAGTGAGCGGTATACCTTCACCCAACGTGCCGTCGCCCGGCATCGAGAGCAGCTTCTGTAGAGCGGTAATGGCGCGGTCGGGCTCGCCCATCCGCGCCGCTACCCGAGCTAGGATCTCAATCGGAATCGTACCGGACACAGCGTCTTTCTCGATCGGGGTTGCGGCCAAACACTTGTCGACGAAAGCGAAGGCGGCGGCTTTATCGCCGAGACCCATGTTGGTCAGCGCAAGATCGGCAAGTAGGCTACGATTTTCCGCCTGCTCTTTGAGAAAGGGTTCCAGTTCACTGCGCGCCTGTCGCCAAGTTTCCTCGGCGGCGGCATGGTCGCCGGCAACTTCTTGCGCCCAGCCTAAATAAAAGCGCAGTTCGCCATTGTAAAAGCCCAACGCTGGATCAGGCTTGGCTAGTAGTTCCTTTAGCCGAGGGATGATCTGCGCAGGGCCGCGCTCCAAGATGGCTTGGTACACTTGTGTTTCCAAGCTCCCGGGGTTGTCGGCCGC
>JALYKJ010000227.1 GCA_030774845.1 Verrucomicrobiota bacterium | reverse complement strand
TCGTTGTTTTTCCTGAACCAGTCGGGCCGGTGACGATAAAAATTACGTTTGGTCGCTCAATGACTTCGAGAATGTAATCGCCCACATACTTGGGCATGCCGAGCATCTCGAGATCGAGATTCACGGTGCTGCGATCGAGCACGCGCAGAACAACGCTCTCCCCGAATTGCGTGGGTAAAGTCGAGACGCGCAGATCCACGCTACGGCCGGCGATATTTTTTTGGATGCGACCGTCCTGCGGCAATCGGCGCTCCGCGATGTTCATGCTCGCCATCACTTTCACACGTGAGATTACCGGCAACGCTAGGTGACGCGGCGGCGGAGCCATTTCGTAAAGCGCGCCATCGACGCGATAACGGATTTTGAATTCGTTTTCGAACGGCTCGAAGTGAATGTCGCTCGCACGGTCCTGGATCGCTTGATACAAAATGAGATCGACAAAGCGAATGATCGGCGTTGCGTTCGCTTCTGCTTCAACGGCCGCGGCAGCTTCGTCGCCGCGGATCTGCAACATGTCTCCGGCCTCGCCGAGTTGCTTGAGCACTTCCTCCATGCTCGAAGTGTCGGTCCCGTAATGTTCCTTGATTCGATTGTCGATCTGCTCAGTCGGCGCGACCACAACGTCGACATCTTTGCCGAGGGCGAAGCGAAGATCTTCGGCGGCGCGCGGATCAAGCGGATCGGCGAGAGCGACACGCAAGGTGTTTCCGCTCAGGCCGATCGGCAGCGCACGATGTAAACGCGCCAGCCCGCTTGGAATTAATTTCAAAATCGCTGGCGCGATGTCCTTTTCGCCAAGATCGACATATTCGGTGCCGAGCGCTTCAGCGATTGTGTGATAGAAACCGATTTCATCCACAAAACCGCTGTCCACCATCGCCTGCACGATGGTTTTGCCATTCAAGTTTGCCTCGTTCAGAACATCCTCGGCCTGCGACGGCTGGAGCACGTGCTGCTCGATGAAAAGTTCGGCGACCTGTTTCTCGTTCATGTTAGTTGACGTCTCCGATTGTGATCGAAATCACTTCCTCGGCGGTGGTCAGGCCGGAGAGGACTTTGCGAACGCCGTCTTCGCGTAACGTACGCATGCCGAGCTCGCGCGCACGCTGGCGAAGCGACAGGGTCGCACTTCGTTTGTTGATCATGTGACGGACTTCGTCGTCGAGTACGAAAATCTCGAAGATGCCCATTCGCCCTTTGTAACCCGTGCCGCGGCATTGCTCGCAGCCTTTACCATGCATGATCTGCGCCTCGCGCAATTGGCCCGGCTCGATTTGCAATGCGCGCATTTCGCTTTCACTCAACTCGGCGGGCTGCCGGCAATTCGAACAGATTCGTCGAATGAGTCGTTGCGCCATGATCGCGCGCAGCGATGAGGCGACGAGAAACGGTTGCACGCCGATGTCGACCAAACGTGCGATGGCGGATGGCGCGTCGTTTGTGTGAAGCGTGCTGAAAACAAGATGGCCGGTGAGGGAAGCATTCGTCGCGATGCTGGCCGTTTCGAGGTCGCGAATTTCGCCAATCATGATGATGTTCGGCGCCTGGCGCAGAATTGAGCGCAAAGCGGCCGGAAATGTCATCCCGATTTCCGAATTCACCTGGACCTGGTTAATTCCAGTCATCTGATATTCGATCGGTTCCTCGACGGTGATGATCTTGCGGTCCGGTTTGTTGATGTAATTGAGACAGGCGTAGAGCGTGCTCGTTTTACCGGAGCCAGTTGGGCCGGTGACGAGAAGGACTCCGTCGGGCAATTGAATGAGACGCTCGAATGTTTCCTGGTCGTCACTGAAAAAACCGAGTTCGGGAAGGCCAAGCACGAGACTTGATTTGTCGAGGACGCGCATGACGACGCTCTCCCCATGGTTCGTTGGAATAGTAGAAACGCGGAGGTCGATCGGCTTCTTTTTGATTTTGACCTGGATGCGTCCGTCTTGCGGCAATCGTTTTTCCGCGATGCTCATCGAACCGGTCATGATTTTTAGGCGGCTGACAATGGCCGACTGCAAACGCTTCGGTGGCGCTTGCATTTCCTGCAAGACGCCGTCGATCCGGAATCGGACACGAAATTTTTTGTCGAGCGGCTCAAGGTGAATATCGCTCGCGCCAGCCCGATGCGCTTCGATGATCAACATCGACACCATGCGAATAATTGGCGCGTCGGCTTCATCGGCTTCAGCGATAGCGGTGCCATCACCGATCTCGAGACCAAGATCGACATCTTCGCCGAGTTTTTCTTTGAGGACGTCCGCAGCCTCATCGGCCGTGCCGTAATATTTGATCAGCGCCTCGCGGATTTTTTCCGGGCTGGTGCAAACCAATTCGAGCTCGCGTTGCAGCAAAAAGCTCAGGCTGTCGATCGTGTCGATGTCGAGTGGGTCGCTTACGGCCACGACGAGACCAGTTTCGCCAAATGATACGGGAATGACCTTAAAACGGCGCGCGTCTTCGGCGCGGATCTGTTTGATGATCGCAGGTGGGATCACCATCGACGACAAGTCGATCCAGTCCATGTGCGCCTGCGCGGCGAGTGACCGCGAGACATCGGATTCGTTAACGACACCGTCTTTGATCAGAAGATCGACAATGTTGTTCTGGCCGTCCGAGCGCGGGCGCGCTTTGTCAATTTGCTTTCGCGACACCAACCCCACGTCTTGCAAAACTTTGAGGACGTAATCTTCGTTCTGTTGCACTGCCTAGAAATCTCGCCGTCTAGTTTATCGAAGTTCGCCCTCGGCGTGAACCGCTATTTACGGCTCAACCGAAAAAATAAAATCAACGCCGCGTTCGGTTTGCCAACTTTGTTCCTAAAGGCACGACCACGTCCCGGGGTTTTTTCGATTCAGAGAACAACTTTTTAAGGGGAGATGTGATGTTTTCGGGCTGGGCGCGCACGGTTCAAGTTCGTGGGATTGTTGGGTTTGTGTTGACGTGCGCTCTGCCTGTGTAGGCGTAGGAGTCGCCGTCGGTGTGAGTGTTGAGTACAGATCCCCAGCTCGGGCAAAAAGAAGAGAGATAAAAGCGTCTTCGGCGGCAGTTACAATCTTCAATGTTCGGTGATCGCGCGATTACTCGACAGTTACACTCTTGGCGAGGTTACGCGGTTTATCGACGTCGCGGCCGAGGTCGACGGCAAGGTGGTAGGCAAGAAGCTGCAATGGAATCACAGTTAGAACCGGACTGAGGCAATCGATGACGTCCGGGACTTCGACGATGTCTGCGGCGAGACCTTTGAGTTGTTTCGCGCCGTTCCCGGAAGTGATGGCGATGATTGGTCCTTTGCGCGCCTTGACTTGCTCGATGTTGTTCAGGTTCTTTGAAAATACAGCGTCCTCCGGCGCAATGAAGATGGACGGCAGATCGGGCCTAACGAGCGCAATGATTCCATGTTTGAGCTCAGCGCTGGGGTGACCTTCGGCGAAGAGATAAGTTATCTCCTTCATTTTAAGCGCTCCTTCAAGCGCGATCGGGTAATTGAATTGCCGTCCGAAAAAAAGCATCCCGCTGACACCGGCATATTTCTTCGCGATCGACTTAATTTGGTCGCTCAGCTTCAAGACCTCCTCGATTTGGCCTGGCAATGCTTCGAGCGCGTCGATCATTCGTTTTCCTTCAGCGGTCGAGAGCTGGCGCATTCGGCCGAGGAGAAGACCGATCAGGGTTAGAATCACCAGCTGAGAAGTAAACGACTTCGTAGCGGCGACGCCGATCTCGGGCCCGGCGTGCATGTAAACGCCGCCGTCGCTCTCGCGCGCAATTGTGCTAGCGACGTTGTTACAAATTCCGAGCGTCCGATAACCTTTGCGACGGCTTTCGCGCAACGCCCCCAATGTATCGGCGGTTTCGCCGCTCTGGCTGATCGCGAAAACGAGCGTGCGTTCCGTCATCGGCGTGTTGCGATGGCGGTACTCGCTCGCGAATTCGACTTCCACCGGGATATTGGCGAGTCGTTCGATTAAATATTCGCCGACTCGACCCGCATGCAACGCAGTGCCGCAACCAGTCAACACGACTCTCGCAACGTCGCGCAATTCCACCGGGCTCATGTTTAAACCGCCAAGCTTGGCCGTGCATTCCTCGTAAGTGAGCCGGCCGCGCATCGCGTCGCGCACTGTGTCTGGCTGCTCGCAGATTTCCTTGAGCATGTAGTGCGGGTAATCGCCCTTCTTGATGTCTTCAACGCTGAACTCGACTTTGCTGACCGCGTGTTGCCCAACTGCGCCATCAATCGAGCTGATTTCAAATTTGTCTCGTTCGAGCGCGACGAGGTCGAAATCGTTTAAGTAAACGACGTCGCGGGTGTGCGCGACAATCGCGCTGACGTCGCTGGCCAGAAAATTTTCGTCTTTGCCAACTCCGAGCACGAGCGGGCTGCCCCGGCGGGCGCCGACAATAAAGTTCGGAATGTCTGCGTGCACGACGGCAATGCCGTATGTGCCAATGACCTGCTTTAGTGCCGCGCGCGTGGCGTTGACCAGTCGCGCTTTCGAATCTTTGCCGTCGAGTTGGTGATAAATGTTTCCGATCAGGTGCGCCAAAACTTCGGTATCGGTGTCGGAGCGAAAATTGGTATCGCCATTTTGGATGAGTTGTTCTTTGAGGGCCTGATAATTTTCAATGACGCCGTTGTGAACGAGAGCGATCTTGCCGGTGGCGTCGAAATGCGGATGCGCATTCTCGTGGTTGACCTTTCCGTGCGTTGCCCACCGAGTGTGGCTGATTCCATAAGATCCAGCGGCCGGTTCTTGAGAAATAAGTTTAGCCAGTGATGCAATTCGACCGGCTCATTTGCGCGTCTCGACGTGATCGCCATTGACGATAGCCACGCCGGCAGAATCGTAGCCGCGATACTCGAGGCGACGAAGCCCATCGAGCAAAATGGGCGCCGCCTGCGAGCGTCCGACGTAACCGACGATTCCACACATATTGGAAATGAAGGTTGCCATTGCCGGAAGGCCCGTGCAACCGGGGTAAATTGAGCAAAAAGGTTGCCGCAACGCGCGAGCACTGAGTTATTGAAGGTGTGCAGACGCAAAATCCCGGGCGCCGCGATTCGGTTTCGCCGTTGTCGACGCCCGCACTTCCACCAGGCACGACCCAGCGAACGCTTGCCATCATCATGGGCGGCGGGGCGGGCACGCGTTTGTTTCCGTTAACGAAAGACCGTGCGAAACCAGCGGTGCCGCTCGGCGGAAAGTATCGCATCGTCGATATTCCGATCAGTAACTGCCTGAACTCCGGGTTGCGCTCGATTTACGTGCTCACCCAGTTCAACAGCATGTCATTACATCGACATATTCAGGCCAGCTACAAGTTCGACAATTTCTCGCGCAGCTTTATCGACATCCTGGCGGCGCAACAAACGCCGGAAGGCTCGCAATGGTATCAGGGAACGGCGGACGCCGTGCGGCAAAACATGCGCTACTTCCTCGAGCGCTCGTTCGATTACTACCTCATTCTCAGCGGCGATCAGCTTTACCGAATGGATTTTCGCACGCTGTTGCATCAGCACATTCAAACCGGCGCCGACATCACGCTCGCGACCAAACCGGTTCATCGACGTCAGGTCGCGGAGTTCGGCATCATGCAAAGCGGAGTCGATCGCCGGATTACACGCTTTGTCGAAAAACCCAAAGACGACGTAGTGCTTCAGGAAATGAAAATGAGTCGCGAGCTGTCGCGCGCGGTTGGTTCAAGCGAAGACGAAGAATTGTTTCAGGCATCGATGGGCATTTACGTGTTCAATCGCGACGTTCTCGTAAAATGTCTCGACAATGAACTGGAGGACTTCGGCAAACATATCATTCCGCGATCGATCCAAGATCGACATGTGAGTGCATTCATTTTCCAAGGTTATTGGGAAGATGTCGGCACTATCCGCGCGTTCTACGAGGCCAACCTCGATCTGACCGATCTTGTTCCGGAATACAGTTTCTTCGACACCGAGGCTCCCATTTACACGCACCCGAGATTTTTACCCGGCAGCAAAGTCAATGGCGCGACTTTGCGGCAGGCGATCATCTCCGACGGCTGCATCATCTCCGACGCGCACATCGAACGGAGCGTCATCGGCATTCGCAGTATCATTCAGAGCGGCGCAACGATTCGCAACAGCGTCATCATGGGCGCCGATTACTTCGAGCAAGACCGGCCGGGTGCCGCTGACGTTCCGCCAATCGGGGTCGGGCGCAATTGCGTGATCGATCGCGCCATCATCGATAAAAACGCGCGGATTGCTGATGGGGTAGTGATCACGCCAGAAGGAAAAGCCAGCAACTCGGACGCAGAGAATTACTTCATCCGCGACGGCATCGTGATCGTGCCAAAGAACGCCGTCATCCCGCCGGGATTTTGGATCTAGCCTATGCTAGCAAGAGCGATGTCGATCTTGAGGGATTCAGCGGTGGTCGCTGAAGTTTGCGAATTGGCCGCCGGTTTCCCATTTTTCCTGCTTGTTCCAAGGCATCGCGGATTCCGGTTTGGCATCAGGATCGTTGACTAGCGCGACGTGCTCTTTTTGGCTCGCGCACGAAACCAACATGCCCGCCGCGGCTAGCAACAAGACGGCCGCGACCTTTCTCTCCTGCTTACGAATTTGTGCCAGCATAAATGACAATGTCTCCGGGTTGCACTTGGACGCCTCGCGCCAGGGTGCTGGTGATGATATCGCCGATAGCAGTCGCCGGTTCAACTGAAGAAATGCGAATTTTTCCGATGAAGGTGCCATCTCGCACGATCAGCATCTCGGAGTGCGGCTCCACACCATTACGGCCGCCGAGATTAAGGACGACGAAATTGTAAGCCTGGTTGACCGCCAGGACGGTGCCCCGCACGCCGATCTTTCCATGCGCCACGGCCCGCCGCTTTTTTTCATCTTCGAGCTGTGAGGAACGCTCTCTGACAGCTTGCACTTTTTCGGAGAGAAAGCTTTTCTCGCGCTCGGCGACCTCCAACTGTTGGCGGGCATCATCCAGCTGCGCCTGGAGCTCGACCGTGGAAGGTGCGCCGGGATTGGCTGAGGCGGGCTGCTTTTCTTCGATTTGCTTTTGTAATGTGAGGAGCTCCGCTTCTT
>JALYKJ010000226.1 GCA_030774845.1 Verrucomicrobiota bacterium | reverse complement strand
AGCATGATCTCTGCGTCCACCAAATTTTTGGCGCAACCGAGACTGATCATGCCGACCTTCGGCTTGTTCGAACCTCTCACCTTCATCTTCCCTCCTTGAGAAGGGGAGAGGGCAGGGTGAGGAGTCGTCTTCGTCAGTTCGTTAGGCATTGCGTTTTCTTGGCGTTCGCCAGCGTCGAGATTCGCGTGCCGGCTACTCGACAGTGACGTCGTCGTCACCATCCGCGACCGGTTTACCGTTTTTCTTAATTTGAATTGCGTCGCGATCCAAGACGCGGACCTCGATCTTTTGCCCGCGGAATTCAACGGTCCCGTCCGAAGGTGAGATCCATCGTTCAAATGCAGGCTGAAGCGACTCATTGTCCACTACAACTTTGATGTAAGTCTTTTTCAGCGGCTTGATCGCGATGCGATTTGGTCCTTCCGCTTCAGCAGGTTTCTGAGCTGTCTGACCCGTTTGAGTTGTTTGAGCTGTGCCTGCCTTTGCCAGATCTTCAGGCCCCACCGGCTCTGCTCTCCGAACTTCCGATTCTTTCGGCGCAACGCTCGCCTTTGCTGCCGCGTTCGCATTCGCGAAAGCCGGCACAAACGCCTTCGGTAGCGCAATCGACGGCGCTACGGTTGCAACTGGCTGCGCAGCTTTCTTCGGAACTTCCGCTACTGCAGTCGGAGGAGGAGTTGACGGCGCGAGCGAAGGGGCAGGGGCCACGGAAGCAGCGGGCGGTCGAGCAGCCGGAACCTGAGCTTGCGTTTGGGGCGGTGCCGATTGCACCCCAGTTGGTTGCGGAACGCCTACCATTTGGTGCGGCGCGATCCGTTGAATATTCATGATCAATCGCATGAGAATGAACCCGGCAATGATCACGCCGACTGCGATCAGTATCGGAAATGGCGAAGAGCGATCGCCCGTTCGCTGGCGGCGAACAGCCGGCGCGCGCGTCGTTCGAACGCGGCGCGGTTTCGGGGCCGGCTGA
Organism: Verrucomicrobiota bacterium; assembly: GCA_030774845.1. GTDB lineage: Bacteria > Verrucomicrobiota > Verrucomicrobiia > Chthoniobacterales > UBA10450 > AV40. The sequence goes on along the minus strand of JALYKJ010000226.1, from coordinate 1,458 downwards.
TCCTGCAGATAAGAATAACCATCAACCGTTACTTCCCGCGACGTTTCGAACGCGTCGAGATACGGCGTAACGTCGACCTCGAGAAACTTTCCGTAGATTTGCAGGAACCCTTTCGCATAAGCGAGGCTCGGAAATTGTGAAAAATCGTCCGCTTCGATCTCGGCTAGACGCGACGGACGGATTTTCGTCAGGCGCGCGGCTTCATCGAGCGTGAGGCCGCGGGCCAGTCGCGCATCTTGAAATTTCTTGCCCAGACCTTCAATTGTCATGACGGATTCGCCGGCTAAACCGCGGCATCGAGATCGACCAAAATCTCTCGGGGTTTGGCGCCTTCGCCGGGACCCAAAATACCGCGCTGCTCCAGAATATCAACGATGCGCGCGGCGCGTGTGTAGCCGAGTCGCAGCCGGCGCTGCAGCAGCGAAGTTGACGCGCGTTTTTCCTGGCGAATAATTTCCAAACATTTCTCCACCAGTTCTTCGTCTTCCTCCGTCACTTCTTCGCTAGAACTGGCCGCGGCCTGGAGTTTTTCATGCATCGCTGGATCGAAAGCCGGTTTGCCCTGCGCCGAAACAAATTCGACCAGGCGGCGAATTTCCTCATCAGTCACCAACACGCCCTGGGCGCGGATCAATCGCGACGCGCTCGGCGGCAGATAAAGCATGTCGCCCTGGCCTAACAAACGATCGGCGCCGTTTTCATCCAGGATGACGCGACTGTCGATCTTGCTTGCCACCTGAAACGCGATTCGGCTTGGAATGTTCGCTTTGATCACACCGGTGATCACGTCGGCGCGCGGCGTTTGCGTCGCAACGATTAAATGAATTCCGGCCGCGCGCGCCATTTGGGTGATGCGCGCGATTGCGCTTTCCACGTCCGCGGGCGCGGTTTGCATTAAATCAGCCAGCTCATCGATCACGACCACGATGTAGGGGATCTTTTCTGGAATTGGAATTTCATGTTCGCGCGGGACCTTAATTTCCGCGGGGCTTTCCCAGTCCGCAGCATTCGCCGCAAGATCGACATCTGGCTTTTTCTTCGGCCGCGCGTTGAAGCTGATGATGTTGCGGACGCCGACGCGCGCAAAAATTTTGTAGCGACGCTCCATCTCATCGATTAACCAGCGGAGCGCGAGCAGAACTTTTTTCGGATCGGTCACCACCGGGAAAGCGAGGTGCGGCAGCGCGTTGTAATGCTGGAGCTCGACCACTTTGGGATCGATCATGATGAAGCGCAGCTCTTCCGGGGTGAAGCGGAAAAGCATGCTGGCGATAAGCGCATTGATGCAGACACTTTTGCCAGCACCGGTCGTGCCGGCGACGAGCAAGTGCGGCATTTGCGCGAGATCGGTGATGATCGCTTTGCCGTAAACGTCTTTGCCGAGTGCAAGCGGAATTCTGCCCCGCGTTTTCGCTTCCTCCCAGTCGGTCGACTCCAGCAACTCGCGCAATGTCACCG
>JALYKJ010000225.1 GCA_030774845.1 Verrucomicrobiota bacterium | reverse complement strand
CGTCTCGGCGAATCGCCGGAATCCATTAGCGCAGTCAACAGCATTCTCGACCCGGAGATTTTGACGATTGGATTTGCCCGTCGTTTCGCGACCTACAAACGCGGCGCGCTTTTGTTTAGCGATAAAGAGAGATTGAAGCGGTTGCTCAATGATACCACGCGTCCTGTGCAATTCATTTTCGCCGGCAAAGCGCATCCGCGCGATGAAGGCGGCCGCGCGCTCATTCAGGACGTTTACAGATTCAGCCGCGAAGCCGGATTCGAAAACCGTGTCGTGTTCTTGGAAGATTACGACAGCTATATCGCACGCCGCCTCGTTCAGGGTGTCGATCTTTGGTTGAATAATCCGCTGCGCCCGATGGAAGCGAGCGGGACCAGTGGAATGAAATGCGCACCGAACGGTGGAATTAATCTCAGCGTGCTCGATGGCTGGTGGCACGAAGGTTTCAACGGAAACAACGGCTGGGCCATCGCCGCCGAAATTTCCGATGGCACAGTTGAGTTTCAAAGCCAGGTCGACTCGAACAGTCTTTATCAATTGCTGGAGAACCAGATCATTCCGCTTTATTACGCGAAACCGGACGGCAAACTTCCGCTCGCGTGGCTGCAGTTGATGCGTGAATCGATCCGCAGCGTGACGCCGGTGTTCAACACCCACCGGATGGTCAAGGAATATACCGAGCGGCTTTATATTCCGGCGGCGCGATCACACGAAAACTTTTCCCAGAACGGTTGCGAACCGGCAACTCAGTTGAGCCAATGGAAAGCGCGGATGCGCAAAGATTGGCCGCAGGTTCGCATTCACGACGTGCAGGTCGGTAACAAAGATCGACAAAGCATTTTGGTCGGCGAATCGCTGCAAGTTAGTGCGCATGTTCATCTTGGCGATGTCGATCCAAACCATGTCCGCGTGGAAGCGTATCACGGCGAAGCCGACAACGGCGGAATCAAAAACCCATCAGTCAGTGTCCTGAACGCAAGCGGACGCAATGGTGACGGCAGTTATCTTTACCAGGGATCAGTGCCGGCATCCGAAAGCGGCGCCTATGGATTCAGCGTCCGCGTTGTCCCGACCCATCCGAATCTGATGCAAGCACACGAACTGCGCTTAATCGCCTGGTCGTGAGTGACCTGTAGAGGCCGCTGTCCTCAGCGGCTAGCCGATCGATCTGCCGCCGAGACGGCGGCCACTACAGTCTCAATCCACCGCGCTGACAGCACGGATGAATTCCGAAAAATCTTTGCCGTTGCGAGCGGCGTGATTGAGGGCATCGAGCCGTGCATCACCGAACGCTTCAGGCAAAGCAACGCGGCGCGAGAGCGCGCCGTTGGCAAATACGAGTTCGTCCCATTGAATTGAGGCGATCTGATCATTGAAACGCGCAACCGACCGTCCGCGGAAAAATGCGCGAGTTGTTTCGGGCGGCGTAAAGATCGCGGTCTTGATCTCGTCCTCCTTGGCGAGGCGTCGAATCGATCCCTGACGCGCCAGCTCGTAATACAAACCCGATTCAAGATCTACATTATGATATTCGAGATCGATCGATTGCAGCCACGGATCGCTCCAGGAAAGCTTCTCTTCTTCCTGCAAAGCATTGAGCAAAAATTTCTTCGCCACCCAATCGACCCGATCACGCGTCGTTATAACATCGCGCTCCAGATCGTTGAGAACATTTTCCCACTCCTGCAAAATCCATTGTCGATCTTCGTTGGGCGATTCGTGGTCAATCTTGGCGGCCGCCCGCAAATAAATTCGTTGCACCTCAATCGCGGAAATCTTACGCCCATCCTTCAACTCGATGATCCAATCGTATGTTTGATCGCGGCTGATCGATTTATTGGCGTCGATCGGCTGCGCGATCTCGAGCTGCGGCGCCCGACCACGTTCGATCAAATCGAGAACGAGTGCAGTCGTTCCAATTTTCAGCGCAGTCGCCCATTCGCTCATGTTCGAGTCGCCCAAGATGACGTGAAAGCGGCGATAGCGGCTGGCATCGACGTGCGGTTCGTCGCGGGTGTTGATGAGCGGACGCCGGTTCATCGTGTCGATGCTGACGACCACGCTGAAGAAATCCGCGCGCTGAGAAATTTGATAAAGTCCCGGCTGACTCGAAGTGCTTTCTCCTTCCACGCCCATTTTGCCGGCGCCCGCAAAAATTTGGCGGGTGATCAAAAACGGCAGGATCGCGCTGACAATGCGGTCCCAAGGAACATCGCGCCGCATCAGATAGTTATCGTGGCAGCCGTAGCTGTGACCGAAGAAGTCGGTGTTGTTTTTGTAGAGACGAACTTCCTGGCCGTTCGGCAATTTCAAATTTCTACGCCGCGCACACTCGGCCAGGATGCGTTCGCCGGCTTTGTCCTGAGTGACGATCTGGCGAAGCGTCGTGCATTCCGGCGTGGAGTATTCCGGATGGGCGTGATCGTTGTAAAAACGCGCGCCGTTCGAAAGGACCAGGTCGCTTTTAATTTCCTCGAAACTGAGCGGCCGGTTTTTGTCGATTTCGTAATAGGCCGACTCATCGGTGTCCTGAAGCAGCTCGCGAGCGCGGAAACCGCGCGCGTCCTGATGCGGATCCTCCAGTTCGTAATCCCACTTCATCAGCGCGCCATGATCGGTGTAGCGCCGGACGAGCTCAATCGATTCGGCCACAACATCGACAGTCTCCGCGCCGTTGACGGTGATGCCGTATTCCGTCTCGAGACCAAAGACGCGGTTCATGCGTCGCGCCAAATTATATGACTCCCGAACCTGGCTGGGCGGCTGAATCTCGAACCGGTTTGACCGGCGCGATCTTCACCACGTTTTCCGGATCGTAATCGATCAGTTTGAGCCAATCTTCGGTGATATCGGTCGTCGGAAAGATGTCGTTCTCGGTGTATTCCGCGTTGAACGCGAGTTGCAAATCCATTTCGCGAATTCCTTCCTCTTGTTGCGTGGCGATCGCGCGTTTGATCGCCATTGCCTTCGCACGCTCAACGATCGAGGCGATAATCGCGCCGCTGATCAGATCGCTCCGGTAAAGAATTTCTTTGCGGCCGCTGCGGAGCGTGACCTCCAGAAATTTATTTTCTTCGCGCCGGGCAAATTGCCAGTCGACGAAGCGCTCGATCAGCTTATCGACCGCCGCGCCAACGTGCTCGGCTTCCTTGGCCAGCGCGCCGTCATACGGAAGATCAGGCGTCAGATAAATCCGATAGACATCGCGCGCGCCTTCGCGATTCGGGCGATTCACTTTGATTTTGCGATCGATTCGACCCGGGCGCAGAATTGCAGGATCGATTAAATCGGCGCGGTTAGAAGCGAGAATGATGACGACATCGTTCAACGAATCGATGCCGTCCATCTCCGAGCAAAACATCGGCACGAGCGTGGAAAGAATATTCGAGTAACGCGAGGCACGGCGGGTCCCGAGAATTGATTCCGCTTCGTCGATGAACAGAAACGGCATAAAGCCGTCGCGTCGTTTCTCCCGCGCGGTCGCGAAAATTTCGCGAACCATTCGTTCCGATTCGCCGACCCACATGTTCAAAATCTCCGGTCCTTTGACGTGCATGAAGTATTCCTTCATCTGCGCGCCGGTTTTTTCGCGAAGCTGTTTGGTCAAGTTATAGGCGGTCGCTTTGCCAATGAGCGTTTTGCCGCAACCGGGTGGGCCGTAGAGCAAGAATCCCTTCGGCGTGGCGTGTTGAAACTTTTTGAAAAGATCGACATGCAACAACGGAAGCTCGATCGCGTCCTTGATCGCTTGGAGCGCGTCTTCCTGGCCGCCGACTTTTTCCCACGGCAGTTCTGGCACAACGTCGAGATAATGTTCGTGCGATTTCGTGCTCGAAAGCATCTCGAGCGCCATGCGGTAATTTGAATCGACGCGCACTTCGTCGCCCGATTTCAATGTCGATGTTGCAAGATCGGCCGAGCGTTGCAACACGATCGATTGCGTTCCGTGCTCGGAGCCGACTCGCAATCGATCTTTGCCGATCACTTCGGTAATTTTTGTGACCGGTCCGGCCGTTTCAAAACCAAGATCGCCAACGATCACGAACGCTTCGTTGACCAGAACGCGCGTTCCCTTTTTCAATTTCGCGAGCGGAATGCGCGGATCGACATTGCAATAATAATCGGCACCACCGACCACGATGTGCGCGGTGTCTTTGGATGTGGCCCCAAGAAATGTCCCGATACGATTCGCGGGCGAAGTGACTTTTTTGATGACTTCTTCGAGTTTTTCGATCATCTGCCGCGCCTCGCCGATCATCTGCGATTGATCTGACACGTGCGGTCGCAGCTCGAGCAGATCTCGCCGAATCGGATCGCCTGGCGGAAGTGCAGCAATGACGCGATCGAGTTTGTCGAGCAAAGGGAGATTCGACACGGGCTCGTCGAAGCTTTCGAACTCCCTGCTGCGCTCTTCGCTCATCGTAAATCCCAGTCTATGCCCGAATCGAGTGCGATTATAACTTTTTCGCTAAAACTTCGCAATCCCTGCTCGTTCGACGCTTCCACGGCACTAAATGTTCAACCAACGCGCCCCGCGTCGCGTTGCGAAGAATTTGTAGCGGCGTTGGTGCTAAACGCGCCGAATGTAGGCTGCTGTAGGGGAAGCTGCCTGCCGCGCCGCAGCGGAGCGGAGGCGGGTTAGCTTCCCTTTCGAAGAATAATTTGAGCTTGGAGTTTCCCTAGTCTTTGGGATTTGGAAATTGGGAGTCTGCGATTTGAAGATTCTTTGAGATTTGGAGGCTGGGATTTGTTGTTTTACGAAGGCGGTCGTTTCGGGTCGACAAAGTTCAGAGCGGCATCTGGCGAAGTTGCGACTGCAGCCAGCCGCGTTAAGGTTTCCGCCTTCGTTGGAGCCTTAGCTCAATTGGTTAGAGCGCCGCCCTGTCACGGCGGAGGTTGCGGGTTCGAGCCCCGTAGGCTCCGCG
>JALYKJ010000224.1 GCA_030774845.1 Verrucomicrobiota bacterium | reverse complement strand
GTACATGATCTTGCCGAAGCTATTACTCAACTCGCGAACAAACAATTCGGCGCACTCCTCGCGATCGAACGGGACACGTCCATCCGCGTTTACGAAGAAACCGGCGTAACGCTCGATTCCGATTTTTCGGTTGAGCTCGTCTTGAGCATTTTTCATCCGAAAGCTGCGTTGCATGACGGCGGAGTAATTATTCGCAACGGACGGGTTGCGGCGGCGGCGTGTATTTTTCCGGTGAGTCAGCGGGAGACCTTGGACCGCAGTTTAGGTTTGCGTCATCGTGCCGCGCTCGGGATCACCGAAGAATCGGACGCGGTCGCAATCGTCGTTTCGGAAGAGACCGGCGGGATTTCCATTTGCCATCGGCGACGAATTGAGCGCAATTTCACTCCGGAAACATTTCGCCAGCGAATCGGCGAGATTTTATTGCACGGACATTATGAAGAGACTGCTCCTGAAGAACTGGCGGGCGAAGTTGATCTCCCTCTTACTCGCGACAACCCTCTGGTATCTCATCAAGAAGAACGTAGCAACGATTCCCTCGCCGTCTGAAAGCGCTTCGCCGGCGTCGGCGGCCGAGAAACGTTGAGAGCTCTTCAACTCCGAAAGCGGTCGGAGTTAACGCAAGAAGCGCGCGAGATTTTGTTCTTCCCAACGTCGGGCGCGATGATAGCTGCGAAACTCGCGCTCCCGACGATTGAATTCGTCGGTATGCACGCGCCGCCTGCCACTTCGCAAAAGTTTGTCCGGTACGACCGAATGCAGCATTTCGTGATAGAGGACGTATTTCAAAAACCAGCGCGGCACGAATGCCTGATCGAGCAGCGGGTGAATTCGAATCACGCGGTCTTCTTCCTGGATTGTCCCAAAAACGAAATGATCTTTCGGCCGATGTTTCCGGCGACGACCCCATTCCACTTGGTAATTGCGAAGCCGGCCGCGAAAATAGCGCTTGTTCAGTTGATCAAAGATCGCACCGAGATCGAAGTGCTCGCCTTCCTGACGAAGGTTTAAATGTCGCTGCATTGGCAGCGTGCGATACGCGATTTTGCGTTTTGTTTTCTTCGCCATAATCGGAACCCCGGCTGGAAAGAATGTAATTCTAAGTGGGTTCAGACAGGTCGACAAGAAAAGGGCCTCTTTTTTCAAATTTTCTCGTTAACTCTATTATTTTCAGAGGTTTATGAATAGAATTCTGGCAGCTACGAGAGATAAGCTCGGCCACGAAATTACCCTAGCTCCGGCGCCATTTTTCCGGCAGGCGCGTGCCGAAACGCGGTTGCGAATTTCTCGGTCTGCGTATACTCGAAAATATTCGTCGCGATTGGCCCACGCTCGCGCCGGATAAGATCGACATGACGCCATTTCTTCGAAAGCTGCTCGGACTAAATTGGCTCTTACTCATTGTCATGCTCGCGCTCGCGGTCTTCGGCGTAGTGGCCATCTATAGCGCGACCTACATGCGCGAAGACCCGGTGGCAGCAGATTTTTGGCGGAAGCAGGCCAACTGGGTCGTGGTGGGTTTTTTCGCCTTCATGCTCGCGAGCCTGGTTAATTACCACTGGATTCGTTGGGGGGCATTGCCGATGTACCTGGCCGGTATCTTTTTTTTGGTCCTGACCAAGTTCATGGGCCAAAAAGTTTACGGCGCTCGCAGCTGGCTCCATCTTGGTCCGATTAATTTTCAGCCGGCCCAACTCGCAGTCGTTGCCGGAATCATGGTGCTCGCCTTGTTCCTCAGTCAGTTCAAGCAGATGCATCCGATGCTGCGCCTACTTGTTTGCGGAGCGATAGCTGGTGCGCCGTGCCTTTTGATTTTGATGCAGCCGGACTTGGGCGAAGTGATCATCTGGGTGCCGGTGTTGTTGGCGTTGCTCTTCGTCGGCGGAATGCCATTACGCTACTTGATTTGCATTCTGCTGATTCTGTTCGCCATGATTCCAATCACGGCGAATCTCGTGCTCAAACCGTATCAGCAGGCGCGACTCACCGCCTTTGCCCATCCGGACATCGATAAACAAGGCTCCTCGTGGGCGATCAACCAGTCTCTCATCGCCATCGGATCTGGGGGTTGGTCGGGCAAAGGTTTTAAAGCGGCGAATACCCAGATCGAGCTCGGGTTTCTGCCCGCGACGGCCGTGCACAACGACTACATCTTTTCGGCGATCGGCGAGCAATGGGGCTTTGTCGGTGGAGTGTTTCTCATCTGCGCATTTGCCGTGTTACTCCTGACTTGTCTTTTCGTCGCATTTTTCGCGGGCGATCAATTTGGTTTGCTCTTGGTGATTGGAATCACGGCGCTTATTTTCACTCACATTTTTCAAAACGTTGGCATGACCATTTCGATTTTGCCGATCACTGGTGTGCCATTGCCGCTAATCAGTTACAGCGGCTCGTTCGCGCTCATGATCATGTTCGCCCTCGGCGTTGTGAACAGCGTTTGGGTGCACCGGCACGAAGTTGGGCCGTAATTTTTCGGACTCAAGATCGACATCGCACCTATCTCGCGCGATTTACTTCGAGCGCGCGCCATTTACAATTCGTTGAGGCATGGAGACTGACTACAAGGTTAAGCTCGAGGTTTTTGAAGGCCCGCTCGATCTCTTGCTTTACTTGGTCAAGCGCGACGAGATCGACATTTACGACATCTCGATCGAACGGATCACGCGCCAATACCTCGAGTACCTCCAGGCTTTCAAGGAGCTGAAGATCGACATCGCGGGTGAGTTCGTCGTGATGGCCGCGAATCTCATTTATCTCAAAAGCCGCAGCCTGCTTCCACTCGATCAACAGCCGCCGGAGGAAGATGCCGAAGAGGACGACCCGCGCTGGGACCTGATTCGTCAATTGATCGAATATAAAAAGTTTAAGGAAGCAGCTGCGCAATTGCACGATCGCGCGCTCGATCAAGAACGGATCTTCACCCGCGACGGCGGCAAAACGTTGATCGGTGACACGCCGTTGCCTTTGCACGAAGTTGGAATTTTCCAGCTGATTCACGCGTTTCAGGAAGTAATCAAACGGGTGGATGCGCGGGAGGACTTGCAGGAAATCTTTGGCGAGCGGTTCAGTGTGTCCGATAAAATTGAGAAAATTTTGGAACGAGTTGGCGACGGGACGCCGGTGCGTTTTTCAGAACTGTTTGGCCAAATCGTCTCGCGCCTTGAAATCGTGGTCACGTTTCTGGCCTTGCTGGAGTTGATTCGCTTAAACCAGGTGCGCGCGTTGCAGCGGAAGATGTTCGACGAAATCGAGATCGCTGCCATCGCAGCATAAGATCGACATCATGCCGCGCGTCCTTATTGCCGGATGCGGTTATCTCGGCCAGGCCGTCGCCGACTTGTTTGTCGCGGGAGGCTGGGAAGTCGAGGGCTGGACAAAGTCGGCAGAATCGGCGCAGCAGCTTTCAACGAAACCTTATCCGGTTCATCCCGTCGATATTTCCAAAGAAGATCACGTTTGCGCCCAGACGGGAAATTTCGACGGCGTAATTCATTGCGCAAGCACCCGCGGCGGTGACGTCGATCTTTATCGACGTGTTTATTTGGACGGCGCGCGCAGGCTCCTCGAGAGATTCGCGGGTTCGCGAATTCTGTTCACCAGCAGCACGAGCGTTTACGCGCAGGCAAATGGGGAGTGGGTGACCGAAGAGAGCCCTGCTGAAGCTGCACACGATCGCGGCAAAATTTTACGCGAGACGGAAAGACTAATTCTCGCCAATGGTGGCATTGCCGTACGGCTGGGCGGAATCTACGGCCCGGGTCGTTCGGCATTGTTGAGAAAATTTCTAAGTGGCGATGCCGTTCTCGATCCCGAAAAGGATCGTTTTGTAAATCAGATTCATCGCGAGGATGCGGCTGACGCGATTCGTCTTTTATTAGAGCGAGAGGGATCGGCGGGCGAGATCTTCAATCTTGTCGATGACCAACCGGTCCTGCTAAGCGAGTTTTATCAGTGGCTGGCGGCCAAGCTAAACCGGCCGCCCCCGCCTACTGGAAGATCGACATCGAAGCGAAAACGCGGCCAGAGCAACAAGCGTGTCAGTAATGTGAAGTTGCGGGCGCTCGACTGGACCCCGCGCTACCCCAGTTTCGCTGATGGAATGGAGAAAAGTGTCCTTCCAAGTCTCGATATTGAGAATGCATGAAGCTCGATCGTGCACGGAAATACCGGTATGGAAGCTGCTATTTTTTTTGGGTTATGCGCCAGGTTAAACTTACCGGCCGGGAAGCCTCAGTTGTGCGTGCCATCGGGT
>JALYKJ010000223.1 GCA_030774845.1 Verrucomicrobiota bacterium | reverse complement strand
AACCACGGTCCAGGACGCGAGATGCCACCGGATTCTGCCGAACGCGTCGTTACGGCCGAAGACGAGAACGATTTGCGCGAATTTCTAACATCGACAGTCCCCGCGCTCGCTCAAGCGCCGATCATTTACACACGAGTCTGCATGTATTGCGACACAAACGATGGAGATTTTTGGATCGCGCCTGATCCGGAGCGTCCAAATTTAGTCATCGCAACCGGGGATTGCGGACATGGGTTCAAGTTTGCGCCGGTCTTAGGTGAAATCGTTGCCGACGCACTCGAAGGCAAAGCAAACCCGCTTCTGCAGAAATTCCGTTGGCGACCGGAAATAAAGTTCGGGGAGACGAAAGAGGCCGCGCGATTTGCGCCGGCTCGATAATTAGTTTTGCGGCGCGGACTGCGCCGGTTCTTTTTTCGGCTGGCGCTTGAGTAATGTGATCTGCTTGATTCGCACGGAATCGGACGGGCTCCACGTCGCGATGTCGGGGTCATCTTTGAAAGCATTGTGGACGATACGACGCTCGTAGGAATTCATCGGCTCGAGCTGAAGCGATCGCCCGGTCGCCCGCACACGTTCGGCGAGGCCGCGAACTTGCTGCACAATCCGATCTTCGCGCATCGAGCGGTACATCTCGCAATCGACGACGACTTTCGGCGCGTCCTTGTCCCTGCTTTGCAACAGCCGATTCAGAAGAAACTGCAGCGCTTCGAGGGTCTCCCCGTCGCGTCCAATCAAACGACGGCTTTCCTCGGTGTAAATTTGCAGGACCAGATTGCCCGCTTCGTTCTGCGATTCTTCGATTTGAACGACGAAGCCGAGATAGCCGAGAATAGTGTCGAGTAATTCTTTCGGCGTCATCATTTGCGTTTTCCGGCGGGCAGACGCTTTTCCAACGTCGGCAGCGGTTGGCGTTTGTTGTAGTAAAATTGCACGATACTGAAAAGGTTCTGAGTTGTGTAATATAATGCCAAAGCCGCGGCAAAATTGTAGCAGATAAACAAGAAGATCAGTGGCGTGAACATCATCACGCGTCTTTGCGTGGCGTCGCCCGTCTTAGGCGTCATCGCCATCAGCCAGATCTGCGTCGCCGCCATGCAAAGCGGGATGATGTTGATGGGCCATCCCAGCACGGGCAAATACCCGACGGTGTCCGGTTGCGATAAATCGTGCACCCACAAAAAGTGTGCGTTTCGAAGTTCGACGGCCTGGCCGAGCATTTTGAAGAGCCCAAAGAAAATCGGGATCTGAATCATCATCGGCAGACAGCCGCCGACCGGATTGATTCCATAATCTTTGTAGAGCTTCATCACTTCCTGGTTCATCCGCGTCGGATCGTCTTTGTACTTTTCGCGCAGCTCCTGAATTTTTGGATTGAGGAGCGACATCCGTCGCATCGAGCGGTTGGCTTTGTCCTGCAGCGGCCAAAGCACGATCTTAATAATGGCGGTGAGCGCGAGAATGGACCAGCCGTAGGAACCGATGAAACCGTGGAGCCAGTTGAGAAAGTTGAGCAAAAACTGGCTGACAATTTTGAAGATTCCGAAATCCATGATCTCGGCTTCGTTATGATCAAACTCACCGTGCCCTCCGTAATCTTTGTCGAGCCGGGCGAGCCGATGATAAAGTTTCGGCCCCGCCCAAATCTCGAACCGCGCGCTGTAAGTTTGGCCGGGTGGCAATTGAAAACCCGGCATGCGCAACGCGCCGACAAGTCCGTACATTTTTTGTTCAGGCGAAATATCGAAACGCCGGCCCCAAACCGAGTTGGCTTTCACCGTCAGCGGTGCAATAAGCGTGGTGAAAAATTGATCGCTTACCGCGGCCCAGTCGGCATTAGCGAGGTCTTGCTGGTAAAATGGCTGCGCCGCATGCTGGCCGATGCCGAACAAACCGCCGCCGCCGCCGAACCAATTAACATCAACCCCCTTGGCCTTGCCGTCGATGCACCAAACAAGCCGGGTGTAATAAGAATAATCTTTCGGGTGAATCGGAGCCGCTGACCCGAGCGCCACGAAATAACCAGGATTTGTATACGGCTGCGCACCGCCGTTCACAAGATCGACATCCATCTCGGCAAGAAAGTTGTCTTTTTTTTCCTTGCTCGGCGGAAAGAAAAATTTCTTTCGAACGATGACGTTGTCGGCGCTCCGCTCACATTTAACGCTGCCATCCGGCTCTCGACTCAACGCAAACTCATCCAATTTGGGCGCGTTGGGTTGTTCGATCATCGCGCCGATGGGTAACTGGTCTTTTGAATTAATATTAATAACAACGCGCTGATCACCCTGACCGATGTGATTGAGCAAAGCGGCTTCGCGAATCCCGCCGCCGCGATTCGTGAGGTGAAGTTCGACGTCGTCATTTCGCAAGGTTTCGGCCTTTTCCGCGAACGCCGGAGTTGCTTCGCCGGCCGGGGTCGAACTCGCGGCAGCAGCAGCAGCAGGCGAAGCCGAAGTTAGAGGAGCTGCCGACGCGCTAGCGGTGGCTAGCGGCGGCGGTGTCGGGGACAACGCGGGCGTCGCGGGACGCGGCGGCTGGTGTTTGCCACTCCACCATGTCCACGTCACCAAACCGATGACACAAAGTGTGACGACGATCCACGCGGTTCGATCCATAAAATTGGCAGCGCTCGCTATTCACAGGCCAGCGACTTGGCGACCCTTCGAGCGCAAATTTGTTTCGGGACTGGATCGTGGCCGCAGCCGCCCCACGGATGGCAGCGCGCCAAACGTTTCAAACCAAGCCAGCCCCCTGAAATAAAGCCGTGCGTTTCCACGGCCTCTAAAAAATAGTG
>JALYKJ010000222.1 GCA_030774845.1 Verrucomicrobiota bacterium | reverse complement strand
CCTCTGTCCTCTGTCCTCTGTCCTCTGTCCTCTGTCCTCTGTCCTCTGTCCTCTGTCCTCTGTCCTCTGTCCTCTTGGCCACCGCGCAGCACGCGGGTTCAGCCGGATCCGCCATTTGCTTTTGCTGTACCTGTTCGCTAATCTCGAAACGTGAGTCTCGCTGAAATCAAAGATGCCGTTGACACTCTTTCGCCTGGCGAATTGGCTAAGCTGGCCTCGTTCATCCGCCAGCGCGAAAACGCTGCATGGGACCAGCAAATCGATTCCGATTTCGATGAAGGCGGAAGGCTGCGGTCAATATCGCACGAAGTGCGCGAAGATATTCGCGCGGGCAGGCTTGAGGACCTGCCGTGATTGGCAGAACGCACCGGCGTTTCTGGAAGTGCTTCGAAAAATTGCCGGCACCGGTGCAGAAACTCACGCGCGAAAAATACGCGCTCTAGAAGCGCGACCCATATCACGCGTCGCTGCATTTTGAGGAACGACGCAATGGGATTTGTGTTGTTCGAATTGGAGATCATTATCGCGCCGTTGGTTTGCGTGAGCGCGATGTGGTCGCATGGTTCTGGAACCGCGCGGTTTCAGAGTGAAACAACGTGAGCGCGCTCGCGCTTTTACGTTGCCCCCGGCCCGAGCGAGCAACCACTAATTCACACAAATCGAGACAAAGCCACGTTGCTCCCCTAAAGATTCGTGTTCATTCGCGTTCACTCGTGGTTGAAACGCTGCTGAATCCGAGCCGCTGCCTTCGCTTCGCTTTGATTCGTTCACTTCCCGGTCACTCACCGCAACGCCAGTCCGGCTCGGACCCGCGGCGGTTGGACCATCTACCCGGCGGCTCCCCAGCACGCCGCGTTCTTGGTTTCCTCTTGTAAGTCGCACCCGCGCTTCACATTGGACAAGGTTGCCCTGGTCACAATTTCCACACTTTCGAGGTTCACAATTTCCCGGCGATGTTGTACTCTTAAGTTCGTGTTTCCCGCCCTCACGTTTTCTCGTCACGCCGCAGTCCCGCCATCGCGGGACAAAGGCGAATTTACGTTGCTGTCCTCTGATCCGCCAAAGGACGGATTCGCCGCCTGCTCGCGAATGCTTTTCGGAGTGGCGAACCGCCGACCGGAGTTTATCCGCCGCGGCGGAATCTCCGAAAAGCGTCACCGCTTTCGCGGCTTCACAGTGAAACAACGTGAACGCGCACGCGCTTTTACGTTGCTCGAATTGCTGGTCGTCATGGCCATCATCGTGCTCTTGCTGGCGGGGCTCGTGCCGGCAGTAACTTCCCTCTCAAAATCAAATGGGCGAAAGGCGGCGATCGCCAACTTACTTGGCGGGATCGAGCAAGCGCGCGCACAGGCGATCGCGTATGGCCAGGCTACTTACGTCGTATTTCCGACGTTTGGGAGCGGAACATCGCAAACGATTCTTGATCGCTACAATTACAAGTCATACGCAATCTTCGAAGATGATCCGGCGAATCCCGGAGCTGTAAAGCAGCTTACGGGTTGGAGAACATTGCCAACCGGCGTCGGTTTGCGCGCCGCGAGTCTCGGCGCCCTTGCAACCTCGATACCTTTCGCGTTCACACCACTCAACACGACCGCCAACTTTCCATTCCTTAAATTCACTACCGACGGCGGAATTGATCCGTCATCTACTCCGTTGTCTTCCACCGCTCCAGTGCAACTGGGAGTTTTTGAAGGCTACGTGCTCTCGAGCGCAGACACCGACACAAACACCAGCAGGTTTACCGAAACGATCACGGTTGGTCGATTCAGTGGGCGGGCAGAGGAGCTCCCGCCAACGCCGACACCGTCGCCATGAAAACCCAATTGGGAAATCGCCGTCCTTGCCACGCATTCAGTCTTGTCGAAGTGGTGCTCGCGCTGGGCGTGATCGCCATTGCGATTACAGCGATCCTCGGCGTTTTACCCGTTGCTTTGAGCACGGGTCACTCCGCGCAGGACGACACGCGCGCCGCGCAAATCGCGGAAGACATGATTAGTGCGATGGCGAGCCAAGCGCCAACGAACTTCACAAATGTTACGCTACCGGTCCCACCGGCGGTAAATCTCACCAACCCCAGCGGGTACACCTTCAGCGCAGACAACGATGGTAACTTAGCAGCTTATTCTCCATCGCTACCCTATACGGTTATCCTCGCCATCAATCCAAATCCAGCCGGTTTCGATTCTGGGTACGCCAGTCAAGTCACAGTTCGGGTGGTTTCGCCGCCTTTGCCGAATCCGGGTGCAACGCCCGCAGCAAATCAAACGATCCGCGATTTCGTGCGCATCATCTCAAAGTACTAAGTCCATGAACCTCCGCCGAGATACGAATTCCGGTTTCACTCTGCCTATGCTACGTGAGCGCGCCTCTACGTTGCCCATGCCACGTGAGCGCGCTTTTACGTTGGTCGAACTCATGATCGCTGCGGCTATCACGGTCGTGATTGTCCTCGTGCTCGGGGGCATGTTTCTATCGCTCACGAATACTTCAATGCGCGCCAGCCAGCGCATTGACGCTTTTCGTGACGCGCGCGCCGCTTTGCAAACAATCGACCGCGACTTTGCGAATTTGATTCAAACGCAGTGGCAACCGGATCCGTTTGCCAGTCCGACACCGACACCGGGCACCGCTCAACCAGTGACGCGACCGGCTGCTTATTTCGCCTTAAAAAATATTTATACCGATCCTGCGGCCGGCAACCAGCAGCTTTATGGTCTGGTCGCAGTGAAAACTGCCGGTTCACCGACCCCTGCTGCCGGCGACGTCTGTGC
>JALYKJ010000221.1 GCA_030774845.1 Verrucomicrobiota bacterium | reverse complement strand
GAGCTCGACAGTTACCTGATCGAAATCACCTCGCAGATTTTTCGCAAGATCGATCCCGAAACCGGTAAACCGCTGGTCGACGTGATTCTCGATAAGGCCGGCCAAAAAGGGACCGGTATGTGGACGTTGCAATCCGCCATTGCACAATCAGTGGTTATTTCGACCATCAACGCGGCCGTCGAAGCGCGTGTGATCTCCTCCCGAAAAGACGAACGGGTCGCAGCGTCGAAAATTCTCCCACAGCCGAAACCGAAAGAATTTACAGGCGACCGGAAAAAATTGATCGATGCCGTGCGCAACGCTCTTTATGCATCCAAGATCGTTTCCTACGCGCAGGGAATGGAACTCCTCGGCGCGGCCAGTAAACAATACAACTGGAACCTGAACTTCGGCGACATCGCGACCATCTGGCGAGGCGGCTGCATCATTCGTGCGAAATTTTTGAACTGCATCGTTGACGCCTACAAACGTGATCCCGCGCTCCATAATCTCCTGCTCGACTCCTATTTCACCGACATCATCAAAAATACCCAGGACAATTGGCGCGTCGCTGTCGCCGCCGCAGTCGAGCAAGGCGTCGCAGTTCCGGCGTTTTCAGCGTCGCTCGCTTACTTCGACAGTTATCGTTCGGCCCGTTTGCCATCGAACTTGTTGCAGGCGCAACGCGATTTCTTCGGCGCGCACACTTACGAGCGGGTCGACAAACCCGGCGTTTTCCACACCGAATGGATGGAGTCCGATCAAAAACCAGCCCAGAAATCTGCTGAGCGGAAAGAATCCGCTCCGCGTCACGCCGGCGAATAATAAAATGTGGAAGGGACCTTAGCGTCCCGGCTGTTGAGGTAATTTCGCTTGGAACGCGATAATTATCGGTGGCGGAGTTGTGTGAGTTGCGGGTGCGCTTAGGTCAAGTTGTCGATCTTTGCCGCGCAAACAAAAAGCCGCCAGGCTATGAAGCGTGACGGCTGATTGCAAGATACTGCTGTGTGCAGGATCCTATAATTATTGGTAAATAACCCCTGTCATTGCTTCCTGATTAGGCGGCATCGTAAGTGACCCGTGCCCGTTAAGGTTCGCATAAGCACCGGTGCCACCTACAATCTCCCACCTTCCCTTAGGTGGGGAACTGGCAAACTGACATTGCTGATCAATTGTAATAGTTCCACCAGAGTATGGGAACAACATAACCACGCAATGAGCTACCGTGCCAAGGTGCCCAAGGAAGTCAACGTGCATTGTCGTAATCCCTGAAATTCCACCAAGGCCGGTTGTGATAAAGGTTCCCGCTATGGGAAATGCCGTAAAATCATATGTAGCAGTGATGGTAACCGGTATGGCCGTGGAAGCCGACGCGGATGGCACCGGGCCGATCGTGAAGAAGGCAATCGCACACAGCGCGATTGCCGCAGAAAAAAGTTTGTTGTGTCGCATAATTAATATCCTTTTCGTATTCGTTTTCATATTCGTGTGTTTATTTGTTTGTTGGTTGAACTGCATTAACTGCAATCCAGTTCCGCGCGGAACCAGGAACCATCCTCACGAGGCGCTTCTGAAGAGCAACCTCACTTCGGCTGACTCGGGGGTCCAGTTGGATCTGGAGATCGCGCTAAGCGGTGTCTCAGCCCCGAACGCTTTCGGGGTTGAAACGTCGGGTGACGTAACCGACTTCATTCGTAAGGCGGTGCCTGACGAATGTCGAGCTTTATTACGTATAGGACGCAGCCTTACATACGTGCCTCGTCCTACCTGAAGTCATGCGACTCGCTCCCGACGAGTTCGTCGTGGGAGAGCGGTCTGATTTCGCGGGTTTTGATTAACACCACGTTGTCCGAGTTTTGCACTTCGCCTTCGATTAAGAGAAAATCTTCTTCGGTGATCAAAAGCCGGAACCGCTCGAACAAATCCGGATCGACAATCGCGTTCGAAACGCCGGTTTCATCTTCCAGGCTGACAAAAACAAATCCTTTCGCAGTGCCCGGTCGCTGTCGGCAAATCACGTTACCCGCGATTTGGACGGTCGCGCCATGCTTGGCGCGCGGCAGATCAATTGCGCGCCAAATGTGCGGCAACCGGTCCCGCAAAAGTTTCATCGGATGCGGCCCTGCCGTTAAGTTCATCGTCTCGTAATCCGCGCGCACCCGCTCCGGCATCGTCATCTTTTTCAGAGGAGCGCACGCGCCCTCGCGTGCACCGCTCGGCGCCTCGCCGAGCGGAACGGGTTGTGCAGAAGAATTTCCGGCGGGGGCGCCGGAAGTCCGAGCCGGACTGGCATCTGCACGCGAGGCGCGTGCGCTCCCCAGCAAATCGTCATGCAACGTCTCTTCCACTTTCCACATCGCCGCGCGGCGATGATCTGCAAAACAATTGAGCGCGCCCAATTCTGCAAGCGTGCGCAACTCTTCTTTTGAAAGCGAAACGCGCCGTTTGAAATCGTCGAGTGAAGCGAATTGTTCGCCACCGCGAATCCGTCCTTCGGCGGATCGATCTTGTCCGCCACGGGACGGGCTCGCCGTGGCGAGTCGTTGTCGGACGAGCTCTTCGGCGTGTTCCTGCCGAAAACCGTTCACCACACAGAATCCAAGTCGAAAGGTATTGTCATCGATGACGGTGCAGCGCCAGTCCGACTTCGCGACGCACACCGGCTTGACCTTCACCCCGTGCCGCTGCGCATCTTTGACGATCGTTGCCGGTGTGTAAAAACCCATCGGCTGATTGTTGAGCAAACTCGCGTAAAACTCGGGCGCGCGATGCACTTTCAGATAGGCGCTGCCGTAGGCCAGGATGGCAAAACTAATCGCGTGCGATTCCGGAAACCCGTAAAGCGCAAATGAACTAATCGATTGAATGATCTGGTCGATCTTGTCCGGCGCAACATTCTTCCGCTCCATCGCCGCGCGCAGTTTCACGCTCACTTTGTTCATTCGCTCTTCCGAACGATGAAAACTCAGCGCGCGCCGTAATTCCTCGGCTTCGTTGCCCGAAAAATCGGCCATGATCATCGCGATCTTGAGCATTTGCTCCTGAAACAATGGAACGCCGAGCGTACGGCCGAGCACTGGCTCGAGCCGCGGATCGAAATATGTGACTGGCTCAC
>JALYKJ010000220.1 GCA_030774845.1 Verrucomicrobiota bacterium | reverse complement strand
CACCAGCTGTTTGCGACCCGCCGCAGTCAATTCGTAGTAGCGGGCCCGACGATTGTTATCGGACACGCCCCGCTTCGCCTTGATCCAGCCCTGCGCTTCCAAACGATAGAGCGCGGGATAAAGGGAACCTTGTTCGACGCGCAGAATGTCTTCCGACATCTGCTGAATCCGATCGGCAATCGCGAGGCCGTGCCGCGGATCGTGCTGGAGCGCTTTCAAAATCAGCATGTCAAGCGTGCCGTAAACGAGGTCCGGTTTCTCTTTCGCCATAAAATCTTTCAAGCCTAGACAGTCTTGGTAAAGAATCGTTCAATCTTTCCCCTAGACTGTCAAGGCCAATTAAACAGCTCGTTGCGCTCTGCCAGAAAAGAGATGCCATCGTGCTGGACGATCACTGGGCAACCGGCGTGGCTTGTGTTGCCTGCTGGCTTTCCGTGAAAGGTGGCCAGTCGGTCGGCGTAAGGCGGAATGCTTTGTCGTCGGAAGCTTGTCGCTCATTTCGACAATTCCCAGGAGATGCTTGAACAACGCATGCCGCCGGTTCGCAGCGTAAAATCGATGATAACCATTCGACCATGTACTAACCAGGCCAATGGCCGTGAGCTTACGCAGCTCGTCTTGAACCGTATGAAGCGCAAGGCCGCTCATGTTCATTAATTCGCGGACATAACATTGCCTCGGAGGATCCCGAAAAATCAGCCCCAATAGTTCTGCACGGACTTTCGGAAATAGTACCTCCAAAACTGTGTGCTCGGAATTCACGATACGAATTGTTAGACTTGACGGCTTTAAGCCGTCAAGTTCAGAAAACGCTCGCCGGCGTAATCTGAAGTCAGCGCACGACGGACCGTACAAGGACCATCGATAACCCTGTGATCAAAATCAGCGCGCAGATTAGAGCGGCGTAAACGATACCGTCCTGAATGCGCGCACGGCGCGCGGCTTGCGCGTAGGGGATGCGCGTGAAGGTGACCATCCGCCTTCGCCTGGCTTCGGCGTGACAGGTGGTGTAAGCGGCAGCTTAGGTGAATGCGAGCGCCAGCAGACCGATCAACACCACGATCAACGCTCCAAGAAAACCGTAAATGACTCTATCTTGGAATCGAGCGCGTTTAGCTGCTTGGGCGTATGGGATCCTCGTAAAGGTCACCATTGTATAAAGAGGTAAGTAGATGCCGGGAAGCGTCGCTTCGAGAAAGTGATCGAGTTTCTTTCTCGCGCGAAATGTCCGCGACGCGGTTTTGTCGCGCATCTCAATGAAATTCTCTAAAGCTAAGTCGGCGAGCGCGTCCGCGTTTGCTTTTCGGCGCCGGAAATATTCCGCGAAGGCGCGTTGTCGATCTTCCCCGAATTCCGCCAGGCATTCATCGAGCACAACGCAATCTTCGAACGCTGCGTTCATTCCCTGACCGTAAAACGGAACGACCGCGTGGGCAGCGTCGCCGACGAGACAAACCTTGTCGCGATAAAACCAGGGGGCGCAACGAATCGTGACTAGCGAGCCGGTCGGATTATTTTTGAAATCGTCGAGCAGGTTGGGCATCAGCGGCACGGCATCCGGAAATTCGTCAACGAAAAATCGACGGATTTCGTCGTCAGCTTTGGTCGTCGCGAAGCTGCGCGGCCCTTCGAACTCCCAGAAAAGGGTGCAGGTGAACGAACCGTCGGGATTCGGCAGCGCGATCATCATGAAACTTTTGCGCGGCCAGATGTGGAGCGCGTTCTTTTCCATTTGCCACGAACCATCCGGTCCGGGCGGAATTGTTAATTCTTTGTAGCCGTGCGCGAGATAACTCTCGTCGTACTCGAAATTTTCGATCTTGAGCTGCATCGATTGCCGGACCGCCGAGAAAGCGCCATCCACTCCAATCACGGCGTCGCCGTGCGCGTAAATGATTTCCGGATTTGCCGCCGAGACGGCGGCCTCTACAGAAGAGGGGACAAGTTGAGCGGTTGCTGAGTCGATATCGACTTCTGTGCACTTGTGATTGAAATGGACGCGCACATTTGGATAGCGCTGCGCCGCTTCGATCACGGTCGTATTGAGAGCGGCGCGCCCGATCGAGTTTATGTGCTTGGTTGGATCGACATCGTAGGGCGCAAAAATGGTGCGCGCTCCCGCGCCTGCGGGATGGATCATCCGGCCGCGCATCGGGATCGCGTGTTTTAGCACTTCATCGGCGATTCCGATTTGCTCGAGCGCGTGGATCCCGCGGGTCGAGAGCGCGAGATTGATTGAGCGTCCAGCGACCATGTTGCCTTCGCGCGGATCGCCCCGCCGTTCGTAAAGATCGACATCGTAGCCGCGCCGGCCCAAATAGGCCGCGAGCAATCCGCCGGCTAGGCCGGAACCGATCAATATGAGTTTCACTCCCATCCAACAGAATTCTTAACCACGGATTACACGGATAGCACGGATGAAACGAATCTTGCGGACGGCGTTAGAAACGTGATTTAAGGTTTGGACGGATCGGTGGATGAGATCGACATGGAACACGACCAATCACCGCGCGCTGGCTCGGAAGACGACGCCGTAGCGCAGCGCCCGAGCCGAGTTGGAGCGGGCGCGTCGACCAGCGGACCGCACGAGTCGGCGGACGAAGCGAATCAAGCCCCAACTCCCGGAGCACAACCAGCCGAAGAAAAGGGACAGGCCAAATTGCGCACGCCGGATCGCGTTGCGGCCGGAATGCACGCGTTGGCCGAGAGTTTGAAATTCACATTGCGCGAGACCGGCTTGGTGCGCGGCATCGGCGATTGGCTCAAGGTCAACAAGAAGGACGGATTCGATTGCCAGAGCTGCGCCTGGCCAAGTCCCGACGAAGATCGACATCTGTTCGAATTTTGCGAGAACGGCGTGAAAGCGCTGACGAGCGAAGCGACCAGGAAACACATCGGTCCCGAATTTTTTCGCGAGCACTCGATCGCCGATCTGCAGAAGCAAACTGATCATTGGTTGGAGCTGCAAGGCCGGCTTGTTCATCCGATGGTGAAGCGTGCCGGCGGCGCTCATTACGAGCCGATCGAGTGGGGCGAGGCGTTCGAATTAATGGCGCGCGAGCTCAGCGCGTTGCCAACGCCGAACGCGGCCGCGTTTTACACCAGCGGGCGCACGAGCAACGAAGCTGCGTTCTTATATCAGCTGTTTGCTCGCCAGTTCGGCACGAACAATTTGCCGGATTGCTCGAACATGTGCCACGAATCCAGCGGCGTCGCGTTGAAGGAAAGCATCGGGATCGGCAAGGGCTGCGTGAAACTGGAGGACTTCGAACACGCCGACGGCATTTTCATCATCGGCCAGAATCCCGGCACGAATCACCCGCGCATGATGACGACGCTCGAGCGCGCGAAAAAGAACGGCGCGACCATCGTGGCGATTAATCCGATTCGCGAGACCGGATTGATTTCGGTGGTGAATCCAAATCCGCAGGAGTATCGCAACCCCCTCAAATTCGCGGCCAAGATGCTGTTCAATCAGGGAACGCCGCTGGCCGATCTTTGGTTGCCGGTCCGCATCAACGGCGACATGGCGGTGATTCGCGGGATCATGAAAGAGATGCTCGCAGAAGAGGAACGCCGTCCCGGTGCGGTGTTAGATGGACAGTTCATCGAGCAATTCACAACTGGCTTCGAGGAATTCGCCGCGCACGTGCAAGCGACGTCGTGGGACCAGATCATCGAAGCGAGTGGATTGACGCGCGAACAGATTCGCGAAGCCGCAGAGATCGCGATGCGTTGCAAACGCATCATTTGTTGCTGGGCGATGGGATTGACGCAGCACAAGAACGCCGTCGCCACCATCCAAGAGGTGATGAATTTTCTTCTCCTCGGCGGCAACATCGGACGTCCCGGCGCTGGACCGTGTCCGGTGCGCGGCCATTCCAACGTGCAGGGCGACCGGACGATGGGGATTTGGGAACGGATGAGCGATGCGTTTCTCGATAAACTCGGCCGCGAATTTCAGTTCAGTCCGCGGCGCGAGCACGGCACCAGCACAGTTGAGACAATCAAGCAGATGTGCGACGGGAAGATTCAGTTCTTCTTTGGTATGGGCGGCAACTTTCTCGCGGCCACGCCGGACACGGAATACACGGCGCAGGCGTTACAGAAGTGTTGCGTCACCGCGCACGTCTCGACCAAACTAAACCGCGCGCATCTAATCACGGGGCAGATCGCGCTCATTCTGCCTTGTCTTGGTCGCTCCGAAATCGATCGACAGGAATCCGGGGATCAATTCGTGACTGTGGAAGACTCGATGGGCATCATCTGTTCGTCGCGCGGTCGCGCTACACCGGCGAGCAAACATCTTCGGAGCGAGCCGGCAATCATTGCCAGTCTGGCCAAAGCGACCCTTGGATCGCGATCGAGCGTTGATTGGGACGGACTCGTTGGAAATTACGACCGGATCCGTGATCACATTGAGCATGTCATCGCCGGATTCGACGACTTCAACGCGCGAATTCGCGAAGACGTTTTCTATCTGCCGAACGACGCGCGTGATCGGCGGAAATTCAACAATTCGGAAGGCAAAGCGAAGTTCATCATTTCCGAGTTTAGGCCGCACAAGCTCAAGCCAGGCCAGTATTTGATGACGACGGTTCGAAGCCACGATCAGTTCAACACGACGATCTACGGACTGGATGATCGCTATCGCGGCGTTTACAACGGCCGCCGCGTTATTTTCATGAGTCCCGATGACATCGATGCGGCCGGTCTGCAGCAGGGCCAGCTTGTTGATCTAACGAGCTATTTCAAAGACGAAACTCGTCTGGCGCGGCATTTCATGGTCGCCCCAATCGAGATCGCGCGCGGTTGCACCGCCACGTACTTTCCAGAAGCGAATGCTTTGGTCTCGATCAATAACACGGCCGATCGAAGCAACACACCGGTTAGCAAAAGCGTTATTATCAGCATTGCGCCATCGACGGACACGGGCGCGGCGGTTGATCGACTTCGCCGCGAGGCGACAAAGAATTAGTCGAGGACCACTCGCTCGACGTACGAGTAAATGTTGAACGTCGGTGGCCGGAGAAAACCGACTAAAGTCTGATTGCTTTCCCGAGCGAATTCCATTGCTAACGTGGATGGTGCAGAGATGGAAGCGACGATCGGAATCCCGGCCGCGAGCGCTTTTTGCATGATCTCGAACGAAGCGCGGCCGCTGACGAGGAGGACGAATTCGGTTGCCATTCAGATTATTTCTCGCCTAACACGTCGGAAAAGCCGACAAAATTAGTTCGATATGAAACTGAGCTTCGCTTTTTTACTGTTGTCGATGCCGGCGATGGCCCTGCCAATGATGGCGCAAGACGGAGAGAAAAAACCATCGAGCTCAACGCCGGCCAGGTTAGACCAGAAAGACAAACAGCCGTCACCGGGAAAGATCAGTCCCGAAATGCAGAAGTTTTTCAATGCATTTGTCGGAAGCTGGTCACTCCGCGAGACGATCGAGCCCTCGGAAAGTGCGCCGAATGGCGGAACGGGCTCTGGCGAAGTCGTGTTTCGGCCTGGCCCGGGAGGGAATTCAATAATCGAGGAGATTCGTTTAGTTGAACCTACAGGTGAATCTATTGGCCTTGGCCTGGGATGGTGGGATGAGAAAGCGCGCGGTTATAGAACTGTCTGGTGCGAAAACGGCAATCCCGGAGGTTGCATCGTGATGGCGCATCTCGCGAAATGGGAAAGCGATCAATTTGTAGCCGGCGACGAATTCGAAAGAAACGGGAAGAAGTTTGTCTTCAAGGAAGTCCTCTCCGACATCACGCCGACATCTTATACACAAACGCTTTATCAGGGTGAAGCCGGCAAGGAATTGAAGAAGTTGGCGACCATTCACGCCACGAGGTCCAACCACTGACCTCCGACATCTGACCTCTGACTTCTGCAATCAGATTGGCACCGCGACTGCTTAAGCAAGGTGCCGTTGCCATGAGAAAGTTTGAGCCGCTCCCGGAAGAACTTCAGCCTATCGTCCACAGTCTCGAGCTGAAAGCGATCCTCGTCGTGGATGACGACAGGCAACTGGCGTCGGCGTTGCAGTGGATCCTGGCCGACGAAAATTTTCTCGTCGACGTCGCTTTCGATGGCGAGGAGGCGATGCTCAAGGTCAAGGCGCACGAGTACGACGCGGTGATCTGCGATTTGAAGATGCCGAAGCTCCGCGGCGACGAGTTTTATTTGAAAGCGAAGGAGATGCGCCCATCTCTGACGGATCGTTTCATTTTCATCACGGGCTTCGCGGCCGATCCGCACATCGCGCTGTTCTTCAATAAGCACGAAGTAAAATACCTCGTGAAGCCCTTCTCCATCTCGGTCCTGATTAGTTGCGTCAAGGAATTGCTCTCTTAAGTCCGAGCCGGACTGGCCATTAACAAACTACCGATGCGAATTGAGGATCTGAGCAAATCGCCAGACTTCGTGAAACGTGTTGTAAAGCGGAGTGGGCGCGACACGGATCACGTTCGGTTCGCGGAAATCGCATTTCACGCCGGCGGCTTGGAGTTTATTGAAGAGTTCTTTTGGATGCTCCTGCGCCAGGATGGACAATTGGCAGCCGCGCCCGCTGGTTTCGCGCGGCGTAATCACCGCAAAGCGTTTCGCGCCCGCGTTGTCCAATAGAAATTGGAGATAGCCGGTCAGCTTGATCGATTTCGCGCGGAGCGGTTCCATTCCGCCGGCTTCATCGAAGACCGACAATGACGCGCGCAAGGGCGCCATCGAAAAAATCGGCGGGTTGCTGATCTGCCAACTGTCCGCCGAGGGAACCGGAATAAATTCTGGCTCGAGATGCAATCGAAAACGCGTGTTCGGATCATTTCCGAACCAACCGGCCAGACGCGGCAATTTTGTATTGGTCGCGTATCGCTCGTGCACGTACGCGCCAGCGACCGCGCCGGGACCTGCATTGAGATATTTGTAGGAGCACCAGACTGCGAAATCGACGTTCCAATCGTGCAACGCGAGCGGAACATTGCCGATCGCGTGGGCAAGATCGACCCCGACGGTGATGCCGTGCTTCTGCGCGGCTTTCGTGATCGTCGGGATGTCGAACAACTGGCCGGTGAAAAAATTCACGCCCGCAATCAGCGCGACCGCGAGCTGGTCGGCGTTTTTCTCGATAAGATCGACAATGTCTTCCGTTCGCACCGTGAACTCGTCTGCGCGCGGGCGCGCGAGGACCAGCGCATCTTTCGGATCAAGTCCATGATGCACGATCTGCGTCTTGATCGCGTAGGTGTCGGAAGGGAACGCCGGATCTTCCATCAGGATTTTGAAGCGCGATTTGGTCGGCCGATAAAACGTGGCCATCATCAAGTGCAGGTTCACCGTCAGGCTGTTCATGCAGATGACTTCGACCCGCTTTACGCCCACCATTCGCGCAGTCGGCTCACGGAGCGGCTCGTGATAGGTGTACCACGGCGTCTTAGCATCGAGGTGCGCGTCGACACCGAGCCTGGCCCAGTCATCCAGCTCTTGATCGACAACTTCTCTCGCCGCCTTCGGCATTAGGCCTAACGAATTTCCCGCGAAATAAATTAACGGCTTGCTGTCTTTGCCGAGCGGCAGATGAAATTTGTCGCGAAACCGACGCAGCGGATCCTCGGCATCGAGTTCTCGTGCGAAATCTTCGTCAGCGGAAAACTGCATGGTCATGTTTTGACAGAATTAGCCCAATTTCAACGAGACCCAAATTCTAAGAATTCTGTACATTCTGTCCTTCTGTTTCTTTTTGCTGCATGAACTCGATCGTCGTGCCGTCGGGATCGCGCACGTATACGACGCGCTTGCCGGCGTTCGGGCCGGATTTGAGTGTTTCCGGTTTGCCCGCGGCTTTCCAACCGGACGCGGCAATCTTGCTTAACACGGCGTCGAGATTATCGACCGTCAGCGCGACGTGGACCGATCCGACATCGCATGGTCGAAGATCGACACCCTGTTTCCGATCCGGCGGTGCGAGGTATTCGAGCAATTCGATTTTGTGGCCGCCGGGCGCTTTCACGACCGCAAGTTTGATCTCGGCACCGGCAACGCCTGTGATCTGACTGGCCATTTCGCTCGTTTGATGCGCGCGATGCGAAAATTCGAAGCCGAGAACATTCTGCCAAAATTCGAGCGAGCGTTCGAGATTCAAGACCGTGATTCCGGTGTGATCGGCGGCGATGATTCGAAACGGTGCAGTGCTCATGTGATACGGGAGTTCGCCACAGATGAACACGGATCGAACACAGATGGAGACACTAACTCTCGGTCTTTATCGGTGAAAATCTGTGTCAATCTGTGGCCGTTGCTATGGCTGCGATGACTTTGAGCTCGATCGCGATCGGCGTAGGCAGCGCTGTCACTTCAACGGTCGTGCGCGTCGGATTGGGCTTGCCGTCGCCGGCAAAATATTCGGCGTAGAGTTTGTTGTAGATCGGGAAATCTCTTTTCATGTTGGTGAGGAACACGGTTACATCAACAATGTCGTTCCAAGTCGCGCCGGCGTCTTCGAGCACGAGCCCCACATTTTCGAAAACGATGCGGCATTGTTTCTCGATATCGTAACTCACGACGTTGCCGGCCGAATCGAGTTTGACGCCGGGAATTTCCTTGCTGCCACGCGCGCGCGGTCCGATCCCGGAAAGAAAAAGCAGGTTGCCCACGCGCTTAGCATGCGGAAACGCGCCGACCGGTTCCGGCGCGCGCGAACTTTCGAATGTTTTGCTCATTGGCAATCGACGGAACTTCTTCTGCCGCTAGTAAACATCGAGGTCGTGCCCCGCGACAATGTTCCCTTTGTAATATTGATGCATTTCTTTCAGCAGTTGCTGTTCGCTTCCAGCTTCTCGGCACTCGTTCGTGCGCGCTTGGTCGC
>JALYKJ010000219.1 GCA_030774845.1 Verrucomicrobiota bacterium | reverse complement strand
TGTTTAAATTTCGAGGAGGGCGGATATTTGTGCCAGCCGCGCTCGTCCTCGAGCGCGGGCCCATTCATCCGATCAAAGTTTCCGCGACCGCTGATTGTCGATGTTACGGTGATCGGATCGCTCACTTGCACAGTTCTCGGTTTTGCATCCACCGCCATTGTAAAATTGCCGATCGCTCCGGAGAAATTTGGCGGCGCGTTCGGCGGGAGCGGTCTCACATTGAGTGTCGCAGTTTCGCTGCTAATCGGCAGTTCGGTTCGCTCGCCCATGCTTCCAAAGGGATCGCTGAAAAATGGATCCGAGAAGGGATCATCTAAATTAAATAGATCGAACGGTGAGCGCGGACGGGTTCGCGGCGACGTGCTCGGTCGCCGCGGCAGAACGACAACAGCCTTTGCCGTTACCGGTCCGATTTCCAATTTTCCAGGGCGCGCGGCGGCGATCGCGGTTTTAAAGGTATAAACTTGATAAGTCCTGCCGCCGATTGTTTCCAGATTTTCGCGCGGTTGCTGCAACTTCTGGGTGGTGAAACCCTGGCCGGAAAGTTCTGGTCCCTCTTGAAGTCGACCATGTGCGCGCGGATCGAATCCCAATCGGATTTCGGCCGGCACCATCTCCCCCACATAGGCGTCTTTTTTAGCGACAACCAATTCCGCGAAAGCGACCTTGCTTCCAACCGTGCTTTGCCCGCTTTGCGCCGAACCGGCGGAGCTGCCGGAACTGCCCGACCCTTGCACCACATTCAATACGAGTTCGGGCGTGCGCAGGGAATTGTTTCCGACTCGAACGGTCTGCGGCGGAATTTTGAATTGCCCGGCTTTAAGCGGCTGCACACTGTAGGTGTAGGTGGCTGACGATGAATCTTCGTTTCCACCGAAGCCGAAACTCAGACTCGATTCATACATTTGGCCGGTCTGATGAATTTCAAGGCCATCGACAGAAATCGATTCCGGAACCTTCGCCTTGTTTGCGCCACTGACTTTGATTTCTAACTGGACGATCTGTTCAACCGTCGGCTGGGAATTACTCAGCACCGCTGTGACACTGGGCGAAGCCGCAAAACTGGATTGCATCGCAATCGCGATTGGCGCCAAAAACAGAATTGGTCGGAACATCGACATCTTCATCAACTCTCAACCATCGACCTTCTGAGAGTCACCAGTCATTATAGACATGACGTCTCACTTTGCGTTCATCAAGCTGGACGCGCTGTTCCTCGTCCTTCATCGACTGCAAGAGCAGCTCGGCTTGTTTCTCACTCATCTGTCCCTCTTTTTCTGGTTCGGCCCCGGCAAGTTGCGCACTATTTTCCGGTGGCTGCGACTGTTTGTCGCCATTCGCGCCTTTGATTTCGCCGGCCAGTTTTTTCTTCGGCGAGGAATTTGGCGTCGCCGAAGGCGTCGCGTTTCCTTCCTCGCCTTCGCCTTCACCTGGCGACGGCGATGGCAATGGCAATTGATCCTCGCTACCGCCCGGGGTGGGCGATTCTTCCGGCCGTTCTTGACGGCCCGAAGATTGTCGATCTTGTCCGCCAGCGGACGGACTTGCCGTGGCGAGCGCGTCTTTATTTTCTCCCTTTCCGGGCGAAGGGGAAGGTTGGTTCTCTTTCGATTGACCTTCGCCCGGCGATGGCGACGGACTTTCGCCCGGTTGAGGTTGTTTGTTTTTCTGTGGCTCGTTTTTTGCCTGCGCCTGGTTCGATTTGTCCTGAGAATTTTGATTTTGGCTATTGCCTGATTTGTTCTGGGACTGCGCCTGCTGGTTTTGTTTTTGTTGCTGCTGATTTTGATCTTTGCCGGAACCGCCCTGCGATTGAGATTGCTGGTCCTGTTGGTTCTGCTCCCCGCCGTTTTGTTGCTGATTTTGTTTTTTGTTCTGCTGCTGAGGCGGCGGTGTTGGTTTTTGTTTCGGATGTTTTTTTAGCCGCTCGATCTTCTTTTTGACTTCTTCCAGGTTCGCTTTGGCTGCTTCATTCTTTGGATTCAGTTTCAACGTCGCTTCGTAATGCGACGCCGCATCCGTCAGGTCCTTTAGTGTGTTCTCGTTTGTCTCATCCATGTCGGCGCGGTCCTCGAGGGTCCGGCCGAGATTGAAATGGCTGTTCTCCTGAAGGCCTTTGTCGGGTGAGAGCAACGCGTCACTGAACGATTGCAACGCCTTGTTGTAATCGCCCATTTTGAAAGCCGCGGCGCCGGCGTCGAACTCGATTTTTTCTTTTTCCGCTGAATCCGGATGCGATTTCAGATCTTCTTCAAAACTGCTATACGCGTCGTTGTATTTGCCTTCGCGATAGAGATTGAGCCCCGTGGCAGTTCCAAAAGCAGGTCGCGCGAAAATTAGAAGGAGCGCCGTCGCCGGCATCGCGACCTTCGACCATCGCGGCAAACGAGCGCGGGCGCGCACTTTTTTGCGTTCGCCGATCAAGATCGACATCGTGAGCGCGAGCATCGCTGCGCCCAATGACCATTCGTAGCGTTCGATTGGTCTTCGCGACAGGCGCGCGTCAATTTCCGCCGCCTTCATATTCGCGAGGCCTTGGTTGTAAAGCTGTGCCATCGTTCGCGGTCCGTCCTCCAGATGCAGATAAAGACCCCCGGTGGCTTGAGCGATTTCGCGCAACCGCTTTTCGTCGAGCTTCGATTTCACAACTTGTCCGGCGGAATCTTTCACAAACGCCGTTCCACCGTCGTCGCTGTTAATTGGAATGAGCGAGCCCTGTGGCGTGCCCACGCCGGCCGTGAAAATTCGCACGCCCGCATCCGCCGCGGCTTTCGCGGTCTTCGCCGCGTCGCCACTGAGATCTTCGCCATCCGTGAAAATGATCAGCGCGCGATTTCCGGCCGCGCTCTTTCCAAATGTAGTTACTGCGAGATTGATCGCCTCCGAAATATTCGTCCCGCCTTCCGGAATCGTTTTAGTGTCGAGATCATTGATCGATTCGACCGCCGCTTCGTAATCGATCGTCAGCGGCGCTTGTAAAAAAGCGCGGCCAGCGAATGCGATCAGCCCGACGCGATCGCCTTGCAGTTGGTTAACGAGATCTTGCGCGGCAAGTTTAACGCGCTCGAGGCGATTCGGCTGCACGTCATTCGAAAGCATGCTGCGCGAAGTGTCCACAGCGAAAAGGAGATCGAGACCCTTGCGCTTTACATCTTCGTAAATGTAGCCCCATTGCGGTTGTGCAAGACTGACGATCGCAAGCGCGAGTCCGAGCATGAGCAGACCAAATCGCAAAACGCGGCGCGAGCGATTCACTGTCGCGGCAAGCTGCGGAAGCAATCGTGGCGAAACAAACTCACGAAGTCTCGCAACTCCCCGCTGCTCTGCGCGCGCAAACAACACCGCGAGAACCGGAATCGCGAGCAGTGCCCAAAACCAGATCGGCGCGCCAAAACTCATCAGATCGATATCTCCTTCACGGCAATTTCTTCCAAATGGTTTGCGACAATAAAAGTTGCGCGACCAGCAGCCCGCAGCCGCTCATGAGGCAGAGCGGAAACAAATCGCGGTACTGCTGATATTTTTTCACGGCCACGGTCGATTTTTCCATCTTGTCGATGTCGCTGTAAATCTGTTCGAGCGATTTGGTGTCGGTCGCCCGGAAAAATTGGCCGTCGGCAATTTGCGCGACTTGTCTCAATCCAGCTTCGTTAAATTCCACGCGTTGGTCTCGATAAAGC
>JALYKJ010000218.1 GCA_030774845.1 Verrucomicrobiota bacterium | reverse complement strand
CCCTGCAATCTGGGATTGGAAGAGGCGCTAAAAAATCATGCGCAGTACGTTCGCTCAAACGACTCCTGGATGCTGGCGGCTTTTGTTTTGCCGGTTGCGAAATTCTCGGACGCGAAAGCGCTCGTGTCGCAATTCGACAAACATCATCCGCTGCGCATTGCCGCCTTGGGCGCGAAGACCGAAAACGCGAATGATTTTCTGGCTGAGCTTAAGAATGCCGCCGAAACAATCCGTTCCTTTCAAAGGGAGTATGTCGACCTTGTCGCAATCGTTCAGTTGGAAATGTTTCTTCCCCAGGATGTCGATCTTGCGCGATTGAATGAGGTGGCCGCTCTGCTCGCCGATTTGAAGCTGCAAATGTTTTGGGAAACACCGGCCGAGTCAGCAGAACAAACAATCGCTTTGCTCGCCCGGGCGACGCAACCCGCATTTGGCTACAAATTGCGCACGGGCGGCGTGACGGCGGAGGCCTTTCCGGGCTCGGTGCAGATCGCGCGCGCATTGTTGGCATCAACGAAACACCACGTCCCAATTAAATTCACGGCGGGACTGCATCATCCCGTCCGGCAATTTCGCGATGAAGTGAAAGGCGAAATGCACGGATTTTTGAATGTGCTCGGCGCCGGTGTGTTGTCCGCCGAGCATCATTGGGGCGAAAACCAAATGATTGAGATGCTCGAGGACCAGCATGCGAATTCATTCGAATTTCAGGACACGGTTTTTGCCTGGCGCGACTGGGAAGTGACGATTGATCGAATCAAGGCGCGGCGAAAATTCGTGACTTCGTTCGGCAGCTGCAGCTTCGACGAACCGCGCGAAGATTTGCGCGCGCTGAACTTTCTTTTCTGATGGCGCTCAAATCTTTCATTGACGTCCCACGCGATTCGCATTTTCCACTGGAGAATCTTCCGTTCGGCGTTTTCAAACCACGCGACGGACCGGCCCGCGTCGGTGTCGCGCTTGGTCAGCACGTTGTCGATCTTTCCGTTCTGGAAGAAGCGGGACATTTCCGGGCTGTAGAGGCCGCTCTCCTCAGCGGCCCTTCTCAAAATTTGCCGCCGGGGACGGCGGCCACCACAGTCTTCGCGGGCGGTTCGTTGAATGAATTTCTCGCGCTCGGAAGACCAGCCTGGCAGAAGGTCCGCGAAATTCTGCAAAAGCTTCTTGCCGCAGACACGCCGACGTTGCGGGACGATGCCAAACTGCGCGAGCGTGTTTTGCATCGGCAATCCGATGTGGTGATGCAGCTGCCCGCGAAAATCGGTAACT
Organism: Verrucomicrobiota bacterium; assembly: GCA_030774845.1. GTDB lineage: Bacteria > Verrucomicrobiota > Verrucomicrobiia > Chthoniobacterales > UBA10450 > AV40. Next base: position 3,258 of record JALYKJ010000218.1, on the reverse strand, counting down.
ACACGGATTTCTATTCCTCCTATCATCACGCTCACAACGTCGGCACAATGTTGCGCGGTCCGGAGAACGCGCTGATGCCGAATTGGAAATGGCTGCCAGTGGCGTATCACGGCCGGGCGAGTTCGGTGGTTGTGAGCGGAACAGAGGTGCGGCGGCCGCAGGGGCAAATCAAGCCACCGGATGCAGCCGCGCCCCTGTTGGGTCCGACGAAAAGTTTGGATTACGAGCTTGAGCTGGCGTTTTTGATTGGCCCGGGCAATTCGTTAGGCCAACCGGTGCCGATCGATCGTGCGCTCGATCACATTTTCGGTTTCGTCTTAATGAACGATTGGAGTGCACGCGATATTCAAGCATGGGAATATCAACCGCTCGGTCCGTTTCTGGCCAAGAACTTTTGCACCAGCATTTCCCCGTGGGTGGTGATGTTGGAAGCGCTGGAGCCTTTTCGGCAACCGTTGCCGCGACAGGATCCCGAACCGTTACCGTACCTTCGCGCGAAGAACGATTTCACGTTCGACATTCAACTGGAGGCGAAATTGCAGACGACGACCATGAAAACGCCGCACACAATCACGCGAACGAATTTTCAAAATCTTTACTGGAGCGTTTCCCAACAGCTCGCGCATCACGCCGTTGGCGGATGCAATCTCCAGCCGGGCGATTTGCTCGCGAGTGGAACGATCAGTGGCGAATCCGAGGAATCGCGCGGCTGCATGCTGGAGCTGACCTGGCGCGGCGCGAATCCATTGAAATTGCCCAATGGCGAGACGCGCAAATGGCTCGAGGACGGCGACACTCTCACGATCTCAGGCTGGGGTCAGGGCGACGATTACCGCGTTGGCTTTGGGGAAGTAAATGGCCGAATCGTTCCGGCCTAGGAATATTTGTCGATTCCGTGCAAGATCGACAATCAGCTGCGAAATTCGGTTCCTGGTTTTGCGCGAGCTATCTCACGGATCGGACATCCACTCGTCTTCATTAGTCTATCGGTCGGCGTAGTGATAACGTTTGCACGAAAATGGCTAACTTCTGATCCAAATGGCTGCTGAGAAAGACAACTCGCCAAAAGCCCACGTTCTTCATGTCGATGATGATCCGGACATTCGACTCCTGATCGCAGCGTCACTGCGCGAGTTTGGCTATGTTGTCGCGACAGCCGGAACGAACGCGGAAGCGTTGGAGCTCGTCAAACAATTCAAGTTCGACCTCTGCATATTGGACGTGCGGCTTCCCGATGGCAGCGGGATCGAATTGTGCCAAAAGATCCGTCAGCTCCAGCCGGACGTTCCAGTACTCTATTATTCCGCCTACGCCAGCGACGAGGAGCAAGAAGCCGCATTGTCGGTTTGCGGCGACGCTTACTTAAAGAAGCCGGTTTCGGCCACTAAGCTAGAACAAACGATTGCCGAATTGCTCAATTCAAGGCGCTGATTCGTCCAGAAGCGTCCGCGGCATTTCCTTTCGAACGAAAGCTTTTGGGGTTGGTCACGAGCGGCTTACTATGTTTAATTCGCGGCGATCACACGGGCCTGTAGCTCAGCGGTAGAGCAGGGGACTCATAATTGAAGGAAGAAGTTTTGCGCATCTTTTCGCCACGTTGCACACCATCGCAGACGCTAGGTGTTTCCGTCGTTAGGCATTCGCACCGCGTTACGCAGAGTTGCGCAGTTTTGCAGCAAAAAATTTCCCGACCGTAGAAAACGACCGTGAAAAATTCCGCGTGTTTGTTTTCTGCTCACCCCGCTTGACCAGTTCCCGGTTTCCTGGTCGCCTAATCATCTAAAAGGCCGGTCCATGAACGCAAGGCTGAGCATGCAACTATGTTGTCACTGGCTGTTCCAGCGCCTTCAATCTCGCTGCTCGCAGAGGATATCGAAAACCGTCAGGCCGAATGGTGGTCCGCCGGGCACCGGTTCGAATGGCTTAAACTGTCCGAAGGTTCCGCCCGGGACGAAATCGGTCCCCGGAATGCTGGGCACAAACCCCTCGAACGGCTCAGCTGTAAGCCCCGCAGCGGCGAGATTGCAGTGGACCTCAATCGTCGCCGACATCACCGGTCCCTTTGGTTGAACGATTTGGATTGCCGCGGCCCGCTGATTGCAGTGATTGATTGCGATTGATTGCGTTGCCTGGGCCCGCCGGAGTCAACGATCCAAAAGCGCGATGTTGATCATAACTTGGCCAGGTGCATCACCATCGGAAAGGCCAAACGTGCGCCTGCCGATCTTGTCGAGCGTTTCGACATCATCAATTCGGTCGAGAATCGCGCCTGGCTCCAGTGCTTCGACGTGCGGCAAAGTCTTTTCCACGATGTTCACCATGTGGCCTAGGTGCCGTTCTCCGCGTTGCTGCATTGTCGCGCTGACAGCTTCAAACGTAGTGATAGCCGTTGACGTGTCGTCGCGTTTTGCGAGCGCCTTTGCGTTTTGAATCTCTCGTGTCCAACCTTTGCGCTTTGCGCGTGCGAGCACCGTGCCCTCTGGAATGCCCATGTTGCGGGCGATCTCGCGCAAACCGATTCCCGAGGCATGGGCGGTTTTGATCTGCTCCCAACACTCCACCGACATTACTTGCTTGCAATTGTTAGGCCGATTTGCTCAGATTCGCGCCCTATCGAATAGGCTAAGCCGACCCGGCGTTTTCATGGGTTAGCCGGGGGGACGAGCGTTGTGATGACTTTCCCTCTTCGGTGGCAAAAGGACTCACATCATGAATATCCGTTTTCCGAAAATTACACGCATCGAAAACCTCTAACCCACCACACCTAACATGAAATCCAGAACATCAACCCACATTACCGCAATAACCCCCAAAAATATGACAACTCTACCTGTAAGAAAATCAATCGGCCGCTCGCCTTTGCGGCTCAGTTTCGTTCTCATCCCAATCGCCCTAGCATGGTTTGCGCCATTGCCGACGGCGCAAGCACAACTACCGTCACCAACGCCGGATGGGGGCTATCCCAACGGCAACACGGCTGAAGGTGATGGCGCGCTCTTCAGCGTCACAACCGGCGCCAACAACACGGCGGTTGGTCTTCAAGCGCTCTTTAGCAACACAATCGGCGGTTCCAACACGGCCACCGGTTATGCAGCGCTCTTTAGCAACATCAGCGGCATAATGAACACCGCTACCGGTGCCGGCGCGCTCTACAATAGCACCTCAAACAACAACACGGCCAACGGCTTTAATGCGCTCTATAACAACACAACCGGCGGCAACAACACGGCCAACGGCTTTAATGCGCTCTATTACAAC
>JALYKJ010000217.1 GCA_030774845.1 Verrucomicrobiota bacterium | reverse complement strand
CCCTACAATGCCTTAGCCTTCGTTGAACAAGAATCGATATGGCCAATCTTTAAATTGTTTTACCAATCCAGCACGCACTGGATTTTCCTCAACGTATAGCCATTTATCCTGAAGGGATTCATCTGATCGTAGCAGTCGATCAAAACATCCCGGCTGCCATTGCCAATCAAGCTTGCCGTCTTTCTGAATTTCTTTGCGCATCCAACGCTTGACCGCTGCGGAAAAATCCCCGACCCGCGCCTCGCGATCTTCCGTAGGCGCGGTGATGACATGAAGATGATCTGGCATAAGCACCGCCGCGAGCACTTTCCACTGCTTCAGTTTCGACGCAGCAACTTTGAATGCGTTGAAAGCACTATCGTTCGCGAGCACCGGGTTTCGGTCAGCAACGCAAATTGTAACAAAATAGATTATCGACTGTTCGTCCGCCAACCACACGGGAATGCGGGGCGGATGTCCCATCAATTTATGATGGCAGGCGATACGCCTACCCTACAATAACTCAGTGCACAAGCTCCGCGCTCGCAACCGGAACGAACTCGCTCTCGCGCAGCACGACTGGTTTGCTGCCGCGGATGAGCTGCCACCATTGGCTTGCTGAACCGACGACGATCAGAAGCACGAGCAGAAGAAAAAATCCGGCGACTGCTGCATCAAATTGCCAGACCGCTGCTTGTCGCATCACCTCGCTCGCTTTTGTTGGATCGACAATCCCTGCCGCTTCGCGCGAGAGAGATTGCGCGCCGCTCAAGAATCCAAGCCTCGGATCAGGCGAAAAGATCTTGAGATAACCGGCCGAAAACGTGACCGCGCACATGAAACAAAGCGGCACGACCGTGATGAACAAATAACGCGTCTTTTGCATTTTGATCAGGATCGTGGTGCACAAACAAAGCGCGATCACCGAAAGAAGTTGGTTCGCGAGTCCAAACAGCGGCCAGAGCGTGTTGATGCCGCCGAGTGGATCGACCACTCCCTGATACAGAAACCAACCCCAGGCCGCGACCAGCAGCACACTGGAAAAGAAATTCGCCGTCCAGGAGCACGTGTTGCCGAGCGGTCGCCACACGTTCCCTAACAAATCCTGTAACAAGAATCGCCCGACGCGCGTGCCGGCATCGATCGTCGTCAAAATAAAAAGCGCCTCAAACATGATGGCGAAGTGATACCAGAGCGCGAGCGCGGTTGGGCTGGCTGAAAGTTTTGCAAACATGTGCGCCATGCCGACAGCAAACGTCGGCGCGCCACCGGCACGATTGAACATTGTCTTTTCGCCAAGATTCTGTGCCAGGATTGCCATCTCGCTTTCGTTCACCGGAAATCCGGCCGCTGAAACTTTCGCCACCACTTCAGTCGGCGTTCCTTTCGTGTTGATCGCGAAATATTCGCCCGGTTGTAGGACGCAGGCCGCGATCAGCGCCATCAACGCGACCAACATCTCAGTGATCATTGCGCCGTAACCGATGTCGCGGATCCGCGATTCGCGTCCGACCATCTTCGGCGTTGTGCCTGATGCAATCAGCGAATGAAAACCCGACACAGCGCCGCAGGCGATGGTGATGCAGACGAACGGAAACACCGGCCCGGCGAAAACCAATCCGCTGCCGTCGATGAATTTCGTCAATGACGGCATTTGCAATGTCGGATGAATCAGAATCACTGCGACCGCGAGCGCAGCCACCGTTCCCAGTTTCAAAAACGTACTCAAATAATCGCGTGGCGTTAAGAGCATCCAGACCGGCAGAATCGATGCGGCCAGTCCGTAAATCATGATCGCCCACGAAACCCAGATCGCGTCGTGCCGGAACCAGACCTCGATCGCCGGAAAGTTTGAAAGAAATTGTCCGCCCCACACGCCGAACGCTAAACCGAGGAGGCCGAAAATTGTGACCGCCGTGACATTCACTTTTCCGCTGCGCAGTCCGAAACCCATGATTAGCGCGACCGGAATCGTCATCGCGATCGTGAACACGCCCCACGGACTTTTTGCCAGCGCCTGCACAACCACCAGCGCAAGCACCGCCAGCAGAATAATCATGATCGCGAGCACACTCATGAGCGCGAGCACGCCTACGCCGCCGCCAATTTCTTCTTTCACCATTTGACCGAGCGTTTTTCCGCCACGCCGCACCGACGCGAAGAGAACAATCATGTCGTGCACGGCGCCGCCGAGCGTGGCGCCGATCAGGATCCAAAGTGTTCCCGGCAAAAAACCAAATTGCGCCGCGAGTACTGGGCCAACCAGCGGTCCTGGTCCAGCAATAGCCGCGAAATGATGACCGAAAACCATCCAGCGATTCGTCGGCACAAAATCTCTGCCGTCATTTCTAACGACGGCCGGCGTGGCGCGCTCGTCATTGAGCACGAGCACCTTGGTCGCGAGCCATTTGCTGTAGAAGCGATAACTGATCGCCGCCCCGCATAATCCGGCGACAATGATCCAGAGCGCGCTGATTTGTTCGCCGTGCGACAGCGCCAACACGGCGAGCGATGCCAAGCCCAACAACGTCACCGCAACCCAAAGCAGTTTTTTCCAGAGACTCATTGAGCGCCCTTAAGATCGACAATTAATGAAGCATTTTCAATTCAAACAAGGTAGTGGTTGTTTGTCATGTCGAGCGGAGCCGAGACATCTCTA
>JALYKJ010000216.1 GCA_030774845.1 Verrucomicrobiota bacterium | reverse complement strand
CCGATCTTCCGCGAAACGCCGCCGCTTGGACAATGATTCCGACTACGGCCAGGACGACAAACAAGATTGTCGCGCCGGTTTGCGGCAAGACGATCGTGTGTTGAATCAAATATGCGCCAACCACGGCCGAGAGCACGATCAGGGTCCAGTCGAACAAGGCGAGCAGAAGAATCGCGCCAATGATGCCGCCGATGATAAATGTCGCTCCTGGGTAATTTGAACCGTGAATAAGAAATGCGGTCACAACCGCGAGCGCCAATTTTCCGCCGGCCAGAAAACCGGCAATCGCGATCGCGACCTTTTGCAGGAACAAAGCGAGCAGGGCGCCGATGAATCCGAACACGATCGCCACGCTCAGCGACAGGATGGCGGATGGTTCGTGGACAAGATGCGGCGCGACCTCCACGCCGGCAGCGAATCCAACCGCGGCCACGCAAAGCCAGAACAGTTTCCTCCCGAAAAATAAGATCACCACGCCGATGGCAACGCTCAAAATTGGAATCGGCAGATTCATCGATGCAAACAATCCGCCTCTCCCTTTTGTAAAGGGAGAGGCTTGAGGTGAGGGTTACTTATCAGCATTTAGTCTGAGTTCTTGCGATACCAGTCGGACAAATCGCGCTGCAAAACTCGCTCCAGTTCTTTGATGTCGAAATAAAAGATCTCGATCAAGCGCGATCTCAACTGATTGTCGATCTTGTCTGAGTATTCCTGCTCGAACACGCTCGCTTCCGGCGGAACAAACAAAGAATCGACCCCAAGAAATTCAAAAACTCGTCGCAGCGTTTTCTTGTGATCGTTCCTGAGCTCTTCATTCAAAAGAATGAGACAATTGTCCCTGCCGAAGATGTTGAACAATCGCCGGACCTGATGCGCGTAAAAGCCGCGGTCGACGTAGGAATAAATGCGATGTTGCAACGGCAACGCCTCACGGCATCTCTCCGATTCTTTTTCGATCGCTTCGGCGAACGATAATTTCTCTTTGCCGCGTTTGGTTTCCATGTTCCAGGCCGAGAACGCGCGCTCGATCGGATTCCGCAGCGCGAGAATCCATTTCATTTTTGCGTTGTATTTCCAGATCCGATACGGCGCTGTTTCCCAATACATGTAGATCGGACTCGCTTCACCGATCACGCGATGCTGTGGCTTCCGCTTAAAATTCGCGTGATACTTTTGGTAATCGGTGTCGTCGTCCGCGCGGTCGAAGAAGTGCAGCTCTTTCTTTGTTTGCGGCATGCAAATCTGCGGATGTTGCCGCAAAAACGAATCCAGCGCCGACGTCCCGCCCTTCTGCGTCCCCCCAATTACGAAATCCACGCGCATATCTTGGCCACAGATTGACACAGATTTTCACAGATTCTGCAATACTGGTGGCGCGCTCCCTCTGTCTGTCATTTCGACCGAAGGGGAGGAATTCCTTACTGTTTTAAGAACATTATGGATCACTTGTTTCAGCAAAGAAATGTTTGCCGCGAGGGCGCGGCAAACCGCACACGAGGCGCGTGCGCTTCTCAACATCACCTGCTTTCCTGGGACGGGCCGCCCGGCGCTTTCCTTTTGTCCTGAGCTTGGACGCCGATCTTTTTCAGGAATGGCTCAACCGATTGTTTGCGGTCGAGAAATTTTTCGATCGACATCGTGACATCGCGTCCGTCGCCCTGGGCATAAATTTCCTGGCGCAATTTCATTCCGGCTTGTTTGTCGAGATAACCGTCCTTCGCTTTTTCGAAAACGGTCGCCATGTCGGCGGCGATCGCGTCGGCCCAGGCGTAACCATAGTAACCGGCGTCGTAGCCATTCATGTGACCGAAGTAGGTGACGAAGGTCGTGCTCGGATCGATCGGGAGAAAAACTTTTTCGAGAACCGGATTGGAAATAGCGACGCAATCGTACGGCGCGTTCTCGGGATGCACATCGTGCATGACGAGATCGAGCGTGGCGAATGCGAACTGCCGTCGGTAGAAAACGCCGGCAGTCGCTTTCTTGGCGTCGTTCATTTTCTGGATGGTGTCGCCGGGAATTTTTTTCGATGGATCGCGATAATCGGCGGCGAAAGTGTCGAGGACCTTTTTGTTCCAGACCCAGTTTTGCAGCATTTGTGACGGCGCCTCAACGAAATCGCCGGGCACATGGGTTCCGGCAAAGCGGCCGAACTTCGCGCGCGTTGTAATTTCGTGCAGCGCGTGACCGAATTCGTGGAAAAGCGTTTCCACGTCGGAGTGCGTCATCAGCGACGGTTTGTCTCCGCTCGGCGGCGGAAAATTGCACAAGAGAGCGGTCACAGGCCGTTGATATTTGCCGTCCGGCAGAAGTTTCCCGCTGATAATTGGGAATTCGGCGAAGTGATTGAATTTTCCTTCGCGCGGAAACATGTCGAGATAAAACATGCCGAGCGGTTCGCCGGTCGCGGCATCGGTCACCATGTAAAACTGCAAATCGTCGATCCATTTGTAGGGCGCGGCGATTTTCTCAAACTTCAAACCGAAAATGCTCTGGTAGATGTTGAACATCCCTTCGAGCACTTTTTGGAACGGGAAGAACGAACGGAGCGCTTCGGAGTCGACGTTGTATTTTTGTTTTTTGACCTGGTTTGTGTAGTAGCGCCAATCCCAGGTGCCGATCTTCGCATCAGGATTGTGGGTGTCCTCCGCCTTCATTTTTTGAAACTCGGCGACTTCGGCGGCGAATTTTGGTTGAATGCCCGAGATCAGATTGTCGATATACGACTTCGCGCCCGCGCCGGTTTTCGCCATTTTGATTTCGGTCTGGAAATCGTCCCAGGATTTGTAGCCGAGCCGGAGCGCGATCTTGTTCCGCAACACGAGCATCTGGTTCAACACGGTTTGGTTCGTGTCCTTGGCCAGACTATCGCGCGCGACATAAAGTTTTTTGCGCGTGGCCTCGCTTTTGGCGTTGTCTTCGACGGTATTGTATTGCCAGGTGACATTCGCGAGGACGGTGTAAGCGTCACCGCCAGTCTTAACTCCAGGAGAGGCGAAAAAGCTTTCCGGAACGCCATCCAATTCCGCTTTCGTGAAAACGAGCGGCGCCTTTGCGTTGACAATGTTGGTGTCGAAATCGGTCCCAAGCTTCGACAAATCTTTTCGCAGCTGCTCGACTTCCTTGCGTTTGTCCGGCGGCAAATCCAGACCGGCGCGCCGATAATCGCGCATCGTTTCATCGAAAAGCTTTCTGTCTTCGCCGGAAAGTTGCGGATGCGTGTCGGCGAATGCTTTCAGCGCTTTGTAAACGTCCTCCCGGTAATCGACGCTTACGGCCCACTCCTGAAAAACTTTGACCGCGTTCTCGGCCGCGGCGCGCATTTTTTCGTTCGTGTGGCTTTCCTTAATGATCACCGCCTTGTTCGCGGCGTTACCGGCTTGATAAGTCAGATCGTCGAGCGCTACGATCGTGCTCTTGAATGTGACCTTGCTCAGGTCTTGCGCGCCGATTTGATCGAGCGCTTTGTTCGCGGTCGCGATCGCGTTTTTCATCATCGCGTCGACCGCTTCCGGTGTTTGTTCCCAGTCAGGAATGGTGAGAACAGCGTTCGCTTTTGCGGCCGCTGCGCGGAAGTCGTCCACCGTTTTGAGTTGTTCGGCGCGAAGATCGACAATCCCGCTAACGAGCAAAGCAACTGGGACAAGAATCAAGGTAGTTTTCATAAATTTCGTTCAGGCAGAAGCGGCCACAGATTTACACAGATTTTCACGGATAACAGACGGAATTTTGCTGAATCTGTGTTTTATCTGTGTTCATGTGTGGCGAAATGATCGAAAAATTCCTGCTCGCGTTCATTCCGGTTTTTGTGGCGATCGACCCGATCGGGTTGGTCGCGATTTTCATGGGGCTCGGGACGAGCGCGTCGAGCGAGCGGCGAAAGCATCAGGCGTTTCTCGGCCTGCTTACCGGACTGCTGGTTTCGGTCGGCTTTATTTTTCTGGGGAAAATTATTTTTAAAGCGCTCGGCATCACCGTGGCGGATTTTCAAGTTGCCGGGGGGCTGATCTTGCTCGTGCTCGCGGTCCGCGAGCTGGTTGGCTTTGGTCCGCACGACTCCGAAAGCATTCGGAGCGAGTTTGGCGTGGTGCCGCTCGGAATGCCGTTAATTGCCGGGCCGGCGTTGCTCACCGCGCTTTTGATTCTGGTCGACGCGGTAGGACTGGTATTTACGCTCGCCTCGCTGCTCGCGAATCTTGCGCTGGTCGCAGTCGCGCTGTGCAATGCGGATCGCTTCGCGCGCTGGATGGGGGCGCAAGGACTGCGCGGGGTCTCGAAGATTATCGCGCTCCTGCTGGCGGCGATCGCAATCAGCCTGATCCGGCGCGGTTGGCAGGTGCACTGAACGCGCCTGCGCGAGTCCGGATAGCCGCGCTACAAGCTACGTGTTTTTCGCCTATCGATCTTTTATGGATGCTGCGATCCCGGCATCGCACGCTTCAGCTCGGCGTCTTTATCGCCAGCCTGATAACGCCGGTTCAGCTCACCCTCGATCGCGTAGATCTCTCTCTGCTGATCGGAGAACGCCTCGCCTCCGTGATGAATGAAGACTGGGCGACCGCGCCGGTCTTGCCGTTGCGGAATCTGCCGATAGAGATCGAGCCGGCGCTGCTGCAACTGCGCGGTAGTCCATTTTCGGAACGGCGAGTTCGCGGGCGAATAAGAACCTGGTCCGGTCGTCTTCGGGCCGAGGGGCTGGCTACCCGGCGTGCCTTGGCTGTAGGCGGAACTGAGCGTAACGGTTGCGATTAAGACTGCCAGTAATGTTTTCATGTTCTTTACCTTACTATACCTAAGTTCGTCTCCTCTGACGCTAAAAGGTTCAAAATATTGAACCACCGGCGGCGTCCGACGTTGCGGAAGATTTGCTCGCTTTTGCAATACATTTGGCTCTATTTCGTTCAATCACCTATCGGTTGACACGCCTGGGAGCGTTGTTACTTTCCACGCGCTTATGAGATTTCCGCTCGCTCTAACGACAAAAATCGCTGCCTACATCGTTGGGCAGAAGCTGCGCGGCACGAAGCGGTTTGCCACCGTGCTGCAGTTGGAGCCGCTCCACACTTGTAATTTGACCTGCACCGGCTGCGGACGTATTCGCGAATATTCCACCTCGCTCAAGGACATGATGAGTCTGGAGGATTGCCTGGGCGCGGCGGAGGAATGCAACGCGCCGATGGTCTCGATCTGTGGCGGGGAGCCGCTCATTTACCCGCACATCGAAGCGCTGGTGAATGGTGTGCTCAAGCAGGGCCGGATCGTTTACATC